>NZ_JBFBBS010000003.1:0-176184 GCF_040682835.1 Streptomyces sp. NPDC051104
CCCAGCCACGGCCATAGCCACCCGGAGAGGCCACCGCCAGCCCGACAGCCCCACCTCCAAGCGCGAAACGGGCAACACGTCACTTACCGCCCTCTCATATCGGCCTCGCGTCTGTGGTCGGCACTCGCGACAGGCGTGCCAGGCTCGTGCCAGATGCTGCGGGGAGCCACGGGGAATACCGGGGAACGAAGTCCGCGGTCAGCGGACGCAGACACCGTTCCGCCCCAGGTCAGCTAGGTTCCCGTCCCGAAAGCACCCAAGCTTCCCAAGCTCAGAGCTTCAGTCGCCGGATACGCGGTGGCGACCGAGCACGTCGTTCTGTACCTTGCCCCCATGACCGACAACCGAAGGGGCAATGCCGCGTAGGCGCCCGTCAGCCCTGCGGGGACACCTTCCTAGCCGCCGGCCGAGGCAGCGACGGTACCCGTTCATTGATCGCCTATCCGGATCTTGCACTGCCGACATACGGCGGCTTGAGCGGACCCGTTTCTGGCCCGAAGCCACGGAAGAAGCGTTCTGGCACTGGAAGGCCTTGGCCCACGGCCCTCTCAGACAGCTTGCGGACCCACTCGAAGGTCCTGACTGCGGCATCCTTGAGTGCGGGTGTTACGGCGTCGACTTCCGCGGCCACCTTGAAGCCGTGATTCACGCACTGCCGAGGAGGAGCGCACGTGAGTTGCGAGCCCTGGTGCGGGCCCTGGACATGAAGATCCTAGCCAGGGCCTCTCATTCAGCCCCGTTCACGATCGTTCAGGCGAGTCCTGAAGCCGTACCCGTATCGGCGGCCAGCCGCCAATGAACGCAGGTGAACGCCCCCGCACGCAGCCCAAGACCCCACCAACACAGTTGGAAAGCGTGCACGTCAACGCTCAAAAGCCTTGGCCTCCAGCCGTATCCGGAGACCACCATGCACAGGTGAACAGGGAGCCCCTGGCCGTCTCCGAGGCTCCCTGCCGCACTGCACACGGCCGCCGCTCAGTTCCCTCAGGGGTGCCCGGGCACGACCGGCCTGCGTCCGCGGCTGGTCGCTACACGCAGCACGTCCCGCAGGGCGCTGGTCAATTGGGTGGCGAGAAGGTGCAACTCCTCTAGGTCCTCGGTGTCGTCATCGAGTACCTGACGGGCGTGCTCCAGCAGTTGTGATGCCATCCCGAGCTGGTACGCCTCGATGTGGTCCGCCAGGCGGGCCACATAGCCGCCCTGGTCATCGGTACTGAGGTAGCACGGTTTGCCGTCCAGCCCCACCCATGGGAGAAGCCTTAGTTCGTCCCGTGATGTCATCCCTTCGCTCGCCCCTCCATTGCCTCGATGGCGGGCCGCGGCATGCTGCTGGATGCCGAGTTGCTCGCTGCATCGCCTCCGAGCCGGGACTGGTCAGATGCCGAGTGGCACAAGCAGCCGCAGGCCTCGTAGATCAAGGGAAGGTCGGCCGGCGCCGAATCCGGAGTGGACTCCACGCAGGCCTGGTGCGTGCCGATCTGGCAAGCGGTCGAGCGGTACGAGGCCGCTGAGATGTCCAGGCCGAGAACCTGCCGTGGCGAGGACATCACTGAACCCCCAGGAGAATGGACCTTGCGTCGGTCGGCAGGTAGGGAGCAATGACGACCGTCGGGTGCCGTGGGGCCCGCTCTTCTCCCATCAGTACGTACGGACGGACGAGTGCAATATCCTCGCCCCTCGGCAAGTGCGGGTCTCTCGGCTCGTCGACGGCCTGCGCCAAGACGACTGTCGGCTCGTCAACGGACGGCGAGGACGCGTGGGCGATCGCACGTCGGGAGGGCGTTAAGGGGCGGCGGTGCCTGCCCTCGGGGAAGTGCCGCGCTCTGGTACGAGACACGGCACGGCGGATACGGTTGAGCACGCTGGTCAGCTCCTATCGCTGATGGCTCGGTCCCCCGACATCGCCCGTCGTGGGGACCGCTTTGCGTACGACCGCCCAGAGGGTGCGGCCGTTCATGCTGGTGACGAGGAGCCCGAAATGATCTGCCTCGGCCACCACTTCCAGGACCTCTCGCCATAAGTCGGCGGAGAGCGACTCCGGCACCTCCGCTTCGACCGACGTGGACCGGTCGTGCTCCTCCACGCGCGCGAGCAGCCCGAGGTCGGACAGTCGGGCAGCGATGGCTACCGCGCGAACTCCCGAAGCGGGCACAGGGCAGCCTCCGTCACTGGCGATCACTTTCAGTGAAGCTAGTTAACTAGGTTAGAGCTAGTGGACTAGGTTTTCCATATGTCTGAGCAGCCGCCCTATCTCCGCATCGCCGACGAACTCCGGCGGCGGATCGCGGAGCACGTATGGGAGCCGGGGGACCGTCTGCCGTCCCGCGCCCAGATCGGCCAGGAGTGCGGGGTGGGCGAGAACGTGGTCCGCCGGGCTCAGGAGCTGCTGATTTCTCAGGGTGTGCTGGAGGGCCGCGCCGGATCGGGGACGTACGTCGCCGAGCCCCGGCAACGCGTCCGAGTCGTCCGGTCGTCGGCCCGGGAGCAGCCCAGCGGATCGCCGTTCCGCGCCGATATGAAGGCCGTGGGCAAGCATGGTGACTGGGAGAGCCGGACCGATGCCAAGGTCCCAGCGCCAGCGGACATCGCGGCGCGGCTCGGCATCGCCGAAGGTGACCTGTGCGTCCGGACGACGTACGAGTTCCTGGCCGACGGCAGGCCCGTGCAGCTGTCCACGAGCTGGGAGCCGTACGACCTCACCGCCGGCACCCTCGTCGTCCTCCCCGAGGGAGGGCCGCACGCCGGGGCGGGTGTCGTGAACCGCATGGCCGCTATCGGCATCACCGTCAGCCATGCCGTGGAGCAGCCGGAGCCTCGGCAGGCGACCGCTGAGGAGGCCTCACTCCTGGGCATCCAGAAGGCCGCCCTCGTAACACACATCCGGCGGACGTACTACAGCGACCAGGGGCGGCCCGTGGAGACGGCGGACATCATCGTGCCCGCCGCTCACTGCGAGATCGTCTATGAGATCCCGATCAACCCCTAGCTGAGACGGCCGAGACCTCGGTCATTGCGCCCGACGCTAGGTAGCGTGGCGAACATGACCGATGCCGCCCGCCATGCGAACACGTGTGGCCTATGCGATCAACCGCTCGACGGGGATCATTCCCACGAGAAGGAGACTCTCGGAACGCGAGTCGAGTACGAGGTAGTCGAAGTTCGCGGCGTGCTGGCTGATTCGGTTGCGGTCCGTGACCCGAATGACAAGCATCCTCTGCCCACTCGGGTCCTCGCTACCAACCTGGGCATCGATGCCGGTTCGCTACTCGGCCTTCATTACACGTGCCTCGTTGCTCGTGATGCGTACGGAACTACTCGATCTGACTACCGCCTGAGGCCCAGTGGCAGCTTGCCGCCGACAACTAAGCCGGGGGTCTGACGCTGAGCGGCTCGGCGATTGCCTCCCCAACACGAGTCGAATGCGTGTCGAAGCTTGCAGTTGAGAGCGATCCGATCGGACGTTTGAGCAGATCAGCGCCCACGTGGCCTCTCAAGCACCAAGCGCCTTCTAAGCGCTTGGCCGCAGGTTCGAGTCCTGCCGGGGGCGCCATCCCTCGCCCTCCCGTCCGTGGGTGTAGCCGCACGCACGAGAGCGCCGGACCCATCCCGGTGTTCGCGGGGCGGGTCCGGCGCTGTCCGGCTGTCACCGGGTTTCTGCGGGTGGCTGCGGTGAATACGCGGAGAAGTTCTCCGAGCGCCGTCAGGCGGTGCCAGGCAGGTCGGGAAGGTCCCCGCGAGCCAAGATCCGCTGTTTGAGGTCCCGGAGCTGCCCCGAGATGCACCGGGCGTAGATGGCCAGCAGCACGGGGACGCTGTTGCCCGCCCACTCGGCCACCTGCACCGGCGGAATGCCGTCGTTCAGCCAGTTGGTCAGGCAGGTGTGCCGCAGGTCGTACACCCGCTTGCCGAGCGGCGAGGCGAATTCCTCCGGAGAGAGCACTTCGGCGCGTGCGGTCCGCCATGCCCGTCGGGTGACCGAGCCCGCGAGCATGCCACCCTTCTCGCCCTGGAACAGCAGATCTCCCGGCTTCAGGCTCTCTGCCTTGATGTGCTCGCGCAGGATCCGCGTCAGCGACGGGTGCCCTGGTACGACGCGCGTGTCGTCCGAAGCGCGTCCCTTCAGGCCGCGCTCTTCGTGGATCTCGCCGTCATCCGTCCAGTTCTTCCCGACTTCCGGTTGAGCCGTGTGGAACAACAGCTCACACCACTGGTCTTCGGCGTCCTCGCCCAGCAGACGGATGTCAGCAACGTCCATCGCGACGACTTCCTCCGGGCGTGGTCCGGCGTAGTACATCGTGGCGAAGAAGGCGTGGAGCCGCTTGCCACCGCGGGGGCGCCGGCGTACCCACCCCAGCAGGCGCGCCGCCTGCTCTGGGTTGAGCAGAGACCTCTTGTCGACCGCGGACGACGTCTTGGGGGCCGCCCCTCTCCCCTTCGGCAGGGGGTTCGCCCGCAGAATCCGGTGCTTGACGGCGTACTCCATGGCCACGTTCAGGATCCGGCGGTTGCGCTTGACGGAGCTTGCCGCGGCGCGTGTGCCGTCCAACTTCGAGCCGACAGACCGTAGTACCTCCTCGACCTTGGCAGAGTCCTCCCATGCGGCCATGGTCAGGGTGTTGCGCTCCACCCACTTCAGGATGGTGGTCATCTCGGGCGGCGCGTCCTCCCGGCGCCGCGTGTTGAACGCGAACTCCCGCAGCGCGGTGCGCACGTCGACCGGCCGGAACGCGGTCGGCGGTGTGCGCAGCAGAGCAACGGTCGTCGCCATGAGCGCCTTGGACGTGTTCTTACGGTTGTTCCCGCCGGTCCGGTGCCATTGAGCATCCGCGAACTGGACGGCGAAGTCGTACCAGTTCACCGCGCTCGCCCCGGACTGGTGCGAAACGGGGCGCCCCGTGGTGAGGCTGAATGCCTCACCACGGCGCGTGGCGCTAACCAGCTCGGAGCGGAAGGCGTCCGCCAGTGCCTTCATGTCGAACGGCGCTCGCCACTCCTTGCCGTCCAACTCCCATCGGACGGTGTGCGTTGCCTTGCGCTTGCCCTTGTAGACCGCCGTCTTCCAGATCTTGACGTTGTACGTAGTGCCGTCCATCAGGCGGCGTCCTCCCGCGCGTCCAGCCAGTGTTCGTAGTCGCTGCGCCGAACCCGGATGTCACCGTTGGGCAGCTTGATACAGCGAGGGGCGCGCCCTTTCGCTCGCCAGTCGTAGAAGGTGGAGCGAGAGATTTTCAGGTCCTTGCAGATCTCGGCGAGCGTGAGCTTTTCGTCCCCGGACCTTGGTAGGGCCGTCGTCATCGCGCGCTCCCTTCGTGTTCCGGGCCGGACAGGCCGGACAGCTCCAATTCCGACTGTCCGGGGTGTTCGTGCTGGTCAGGTGCGTAACTGGACAGCCGGACAGTGCGGACACCTCTTGGACGCCCTGTGTCCGGTTCTCGGTGTCCGGGTAGTACCTGCCGCCGGGGTCCTTGGTGAGCTGCCCGTCGACGGCCATGCGGTTGCAGGTGCGGCGGATCGTGTCCAGGTCGACCTGCGGCAGCTCTCCCGCCATGTCCTTGGGTTTGGCGCCGGGGTGGGCGCGGACGTAGCGCAGGATGGTGGCGCGGGTGTCGCTGACGGTGTGGTCAGTGACTGGGCCGTCCAGCAGGTGCCAGGCTCCGGAGGCGGGTTGGAAACTGAGTGCGTACTCGGCTTCGTCCACGTCGCGGCCGGTGACGTGCAGGATGCCGTCCACCTGTCCGCGCGCTCGCTTGAGCACGAGGGTGGCGTCTGCGGCTCCGGCGATGCCGGCGCGTATGCGCTTGCCGGTGGCCTTGCAGCGGCGGCAGCTCTTGCCGCGCTTGGGCCGTCCCTTGCGGTCGGTTTCCATGGCGAAGCCGAAGCCGTGGCACTTGCGGCACGTGCCGAACGGGCTGGCCGCGCACATTCCGACGTAACCGAACGTGATGGCAAACAGGCAGGCGATAGCAAGGGCGATGGGGGTCATGAGAGGCCCTTCCAGGCGGTTTCCGGGGTTTTCGCAGGTGGGACGCTATCCACTAGATCGCAGATCAGGTGCTGTGTGGTGTGCTAGCGGGGGTGCTACCGGTAGCAGGGCGAGGTGCTACCGGTAGCACCATCCGGGGCTAGGCGGCGCCTCGCCTTTCGTCACGGTCCGCAATCGCCTTCGTGAGGTCGGCGCGGGTGATGCCGCGGCGGGTGGTGCGGGTGCCGTCGTCGGTGGTCCCGGCCACGTCGCGGGTCTTGATGCCGTGCGGCTTGAGCGCGCTGGTGACGTTCTCGCCCTTCCAGCCGCCGTAGACCTCCGGCCGCAGCTCGGCCAGCCGGACGGCGATCCGCTCGTTCCACACCCGCTCCTCCGACGGCGGCACGACCGCGGCGACGTCGGCGAGCAGGTCGTAGGACGGACCGGTCACGGCCTCGGGGTCCTCTCCGAGCGCGTGCCCGGACAGGGTTCCCTCGGCCTTGCGCAGGGCGTAGGCGCGCTGGGCGATGGTGTTGGTGGCCGGGTCGTCCAGGCAGGCGGTGCGCACCACGACCGGCAGCGCGGTAGCGCCGGCGAGGTAGCCGTTACCGGCGTCGATCTCCGGGCGGAAGGACGTGGCGCGCACGCCGTTCTTGTAGGCGGACGTTCCGAGGATCATGTCGTTCTCGACCTGTCCGGCGACCTTGAGGGCGAAGCGGATGGACACGTTGCCGCTGATCCCGGTCGGGAGCGAGTCCTTGTCCGGGCGCTGCGTGGCCAGGATGAGGATCACGCCCAGGGCTCGGCCGAGCTTGATGATGAACTCGGCGTCGTCACCTGCCTGTTTGCCGTACTCGGGGTGGCCGAACAGGTTCTGGCACTCATCGAACACCCCGACCAGCGGCCACAGCTTGAGCGAGCGCTTGTCGGCGATGGCGCGGGTGATGCGCTTGTCCGGGCACAGGTCCCGCGGCAGCTTCTTGATCGCAGCCGCGCGGCGCATGACTTCCTCGCGCAGCAGCTTCAGGGAGTCGGCCGCGTACTTGATCGAGTCGTCGTCGATGCCGGAGACGAACCGGTGGCTGACGCATTCGAGGGAGTCCAGGTCACCGGTGCCCTTGTTCTCGTGCAGCCACAGTTCCACCGTCGGGTCCATGGCGGCGCCGCAGGCCAGCACACACACGGAGGCGGTCTTGGCATGCAGCCAGGAACAGCAGAGTGTGGAACGTCACGTAATTCCCCAGCCGAGACGCCAAACACTCCTCATGGGGATCCCGACGCTGCTCCCCGATCCCCATGAGGACGCCGCTCTTCGCCGGGCCGCCCGACAGCCAGCTTGATCTTGAGGGACGCAGCGGACTGTCAAGGATGAGCGCAGCTCACCGCGCTAGCGGCGCCGAAGGCGTCCTTGACCGGCCGCTGCGTCCCGGACAATTTCCAGGCGGGCGGCCCGGCCCCCGCCACCCACTCAGCCCGAACACCCGTCTGGGGACGGTGGCGCTGCAACTGGGGAATTACTTGACCGTCGACACAGCAGAGGACCCGGACAGACTGTCCGGGTCCTCTTTCCCTGCAGATCAGGCATGTTGGCGACCCATCATTGAATGGCCCCGTCCACGGCGTCCAGCACTGCAGTCCACGGAAGTTCACGCCCGGCCGGCGCATCCCTCGGCTCGTACAGCGGCCAGACATCCGGGCCGTAGACCAGATGCACCCCTCCCGCCCTGAGAGCGTCGATGTGACCTTGCCACGCGGGGTGGCGAGCGTGCGCCGCGTTCACCCGCGGGAAGACCACGACGGGGAGACCGAGAGTCCCGATGGCCTCGCCAACCTGCGTCAGCGCCTGGTTGTCCATCAGGCCGGTCGCCAGCTTGGCGACCATGTTGGCAGACGCGGGGGCGACCACGTAGCACTCAACCGGCGGATGTGGCCGAGCCTCGCCGGGAAGGCGCGGCTCATCCCGAACGGGCAGGCCGGTCAGCTTCTCCAACCGCTCACGCTCGCCGCTCGTGCGCAGCCACTGACCTGCGGTTGGCGTGAGCGTGACGGCCACCCGCCATCCGCGGCCCATGGCGGGCTCTACGAGACCGGTGCGCAACGCTTCTACGCCGCCGGCCGCTGAGCCGACGACTCCGAGCACCCCACGATTGCCTGAACTCACTGCACCGCCCTGCACCGCTGAGCCATCGCGAACACGTCCGACGAACGCGAGCCGCCCGTCACCGGGGACTGTTTGATCAAGTCTCGCAGCGTCTCTCGCACCCTCGGATTGTTGCGTACGAGCTGCGGCGACGTGCGCTCAGTCAGCCGTACGCAGCTCTGCGAAGGCATCATCACCTTGCCCAGCGAGCGACAGGGCACGGGCGAAGTCGATGCGGTGCGAGACGCTGCGTTCCTGCGGCATGTGGTCGACGTTGATCCGACCGTGCTCCACCACGTACGAGACGTTGTCGAGGTCCAGCTCGATGGACAGTCGGTGGAGCAGCACGTTCGTCGGCCCGAAGCCGGTCTGCCAGTAGTTCTCATCCGAGCCGAGGTCGTCCGCGAGCTCCTCGGCACGGTTCAGCAGTGCCGTTGCGGTGGGCCGGTCCTGATGGCGCGCCGCCGCGACGGCGGCACGCAGGTGGATCATGCCCAGCAGGCTGAGTGCCGCCGGGTTGTGTTCGGTTACCTGAGACGACAGCCAGGCTGCGGCCGTGTTGCCCAGTTCGAGGGCGTCGTCATAGCGCCCGTTGGCCAGCAGGGCGTGCGTACCCGAACGTGCGGCGGACGCCAGCACGAGCGGGTCGTCCGACTCATCAGCAGCTCGCATCGCGCGCTCAGCTGCGAGCCACGAGATGTCCGATTCGCCGATCTTGGCGAGTGTCGTAGCCGCAAGGTGGTGCGTGCGGGCCGACACTGCCCAGCAGTCGCCACGATCTTCGCCGCGGCGCGCCGCTCGCTCCTCCAGCTCCTGAGCCGTCTGAAGCAGAACAGGCAGTGCAGCGACGACGCTGCCGAGCCGCCCGCCCTGGTAGTCGTTCCACGCATTCTCCACGCGCACGGCCACAGGGACAGGCGTCGGGAGCTGAGCCTCAGCGTCCGGCCCGAAGAGGAGTCGCGACAGTCGGCGCGGGCTCATGAGGGCGTCGCGCACGGCGGGGACATCGTCCTGTTGCCGCTCGTCTTCCATGAGGACGGTCTGTCCGAGCAGATCTCCGAGGGGCACGCGCAGGATGCGCGACAGCTCCGCGAGCATGTCGATCCGGGGCGGCTTCCTGCGACCGGTCTCGATCTTCGCCAGCCAGTCAGTGCTCCGACCGACCAGGCCGGCGTGTAGCCGCGGCGCTTCCGATAGAACGCGATGCGCTCACCGATGCTGAGGTGATCTCCAAGACCACGCATGGGGTGTTGCCTCCCGCTGCTGAGTAGGGGCGCCTTTCACGGTACCGACGCGGCGAGGAACGGGTAGGTGATCTCAGCCCTTCCGCCACCGTGACCAGCGTGTGGCACTGAACGGGGCAGAACCCGGACGGGCTGTCCGGGTCCGATGGAACCGCGCTGGGAGGTGTCCGCGCTGTCCGGCTATCCGGTTATGGCTCTCACCTGCATAATCGACCCGGACAGCTCGTAGTGCCGGTGTCCGGGCTGTCCGCTGACAGACGGCTGCAACACCCCGCGAGTGTTGCAGCCCGTCGGCGAAGCCGACCTTTCGATAGGCGTAGGAGCCGGAGGCAACTTCCAATCTGCTCTGCCTGACGAGGCGTGAACTGCAGGACGAAACGTCCCCTAGTTGATCAAGCTTCGGCTGCGCTCCGCTCCTCCGGGCGCGATTCCCGGCTCCGCCGCGGGCGACGCTCCTGCCTCCGGCCCGCTCCGCGCGGGCTGCGCCGACGCGGGCTCACATGTGGGCCGGTGGCCACTGCCGAGCCGCGCCGTGATCAATCCTGACAGTCGTTCGAACAATGGCGTGCTCCACCTGGAGGCCATGGAGCACGCGCGCTCCACTGTGTGGGGCTAAGGGGGACCAGATGGGAGCGGGGGTGGGTGGTGGCTCGGGGTGGTGGTCCAGGCGCCGTGCCACATCCGTGCCAGATGCAGGGGGACAACGGGGAATCACAGTGAGCAGCGGGTCACTCAGCCCGACCCATCTCAGGCCAGGAATCCGCAGGAAAGCATTGATCGCCCAACCTCGCTCCTAAAGCGAGTGTCGCAGGTCCGATTCCCGCCGGGGGCACCAGCGCAAAGACCCGGGCCGATCACGGTCCGGGGCCTTGCCCCGAGAGCGACAACCCGCCGTCAGTCATATGGTGGGAAAGGGCACCCAATTGGGATGAGAGCGATGTCATGACCACAGTCGAACTGACCAGATTCCGGATCAACCCCGACCGAGTCGATGATCTCATCGCCGCTCACTCCAAGATGCTGTCGGACTTCGCCGATGACCTGGCCGGACTTCTCGACGCGCACCTCGTGCGTCTGTCGGAGAACGAGTGGCTGGACGTGCTCACCTGGGACACGCCGGAAGACCTTGCCGCCTCCCGTGCAAAGGGGCCCAATCTGCCCGTCGTCGCCTTCCTCGCCTCGATCGGCGAAGTCGTCAGCGACGAGTACGGCGAACTGAGCACGCAGACGGAAGCAGCCGCCTTTGCCGTGCCCCGCGGTGAGGCAGCGGAACTGGCACGGCGCGTCGATGCCCCGGTGTTCCTGCCGGACGACGAGGGCTACGCCAAAGAATGTGCCGCCTACAACCGGAATCGTGTGATGGAACCCGCGCTCGCGGTGGGTGCTACCTGCGAGGCCGATGTGTGCTCCGCGATTCGCTTCGCCGCGGAGCGCCGCATGCCGGTGGCGGTGATGTCGACGGGACACCAGGTGGTCCTGCCGGCCTGCGGCGCGTTGCTGATCACCACGAGTCGGATGACCGGCGTCACCGTGGACCCGGAACACCGAATCGCGCGGATCGAGGCCGGGGCACGCGCGCGCGATGTGCTCCTTGCGGCAGCTGTTCATGGCCTCGCCCCGGCAACCGGGTCCTCACCAACCGTCGGAGTGGTGGGTTACACACTCGGAGGCGGACAAAGTCCGCTGCTCGGCCGCACTCTCGGATATGCCGCAGACCACGTGCGCGAATTGCGGTTCGTCTCGGCCGAAGGCCTGTCGCGGACCGTGACCGCTGACAGCGAGCCCGACCTGTTCTGGGCACTGCGAGGAGGTAAGGGCAATTTCGGTGTAGTCACCTCGATCGTCCTCGACCTGTTCCCGGTGGCCCGGTTCTACGGCGGGGGATTGTGGTATCCCGGCGAGCAGGTGGCCGACGTACTACACACCTGGCGTCAATGGGTCCCCGAATTGCCGGAGGAGTTGACCTCGTCGGTTGCGATACAACGGCTTCCGCTCCGGCCCGACCTTCCGGAAGCGCTGCGCGGAGCCTTCGTGGTGCATCTGCGGATCGGCTGTCTTGAGGAGGCGGAGGACACCGAACGGCTGATCGCTCCGCTGCGGCACCTGGGATCACCGGTCTGCGACACGATCGGGGAAAAGCGCTACTCCGCAGTAACCGAGGTTCACATGGACCCGCAGGACCCGCTGCCGTACTACGACCGGACGACTTGTCTGCGTGAGCTGCCCGAAGAGGCGGTGAATATGCTCGTCGAGCTCACCGGCCCGGAGTCGCAGTGCCCGCTCGCGAATGTCGAGATCCGCGCTCTCGGCGGAGGGTTCGACCGCGAGCCCGACGCGCCCAACGCGGTATCCACCCGTGGCATCCCCTTCGTCATGTTCGGCTTCGGCGTGGGCGGTCCGGAACACGGCGAGACGATGCGCAGCTACCTCGCCCGAGTCATGGGCGGGGTGGGGCCCTGGGCGGCCGATCGGAACATGCTGAACTTCATGTCCGGTGACGAAGCGACCACCAGGGAAGAGGTGCGACGGGCCTACGGCGCCGACCGTTACGACCGTCTGGCGCGGGTGAAGCGCATCTACGATCCTTCCAATATGTTCCGGATGAATCACAACATCCGCCCCGTGTGAGCGCTTTCTCCCGTCAACCGCTGACGAGTCGAAACCGGCCTGACCATGACGACGTCACGACAACAACGTCAGCAACCGACGACGGAGCCCGGGCGTCCTGACCCCGGCCCACCGAGCTCGACCTCCCGCTGAACCTCGACCAGAACCGCCACAACGCGTTCCACGGCCGCCTGAAGGAGATACGGGGCCAAGCACGTGAGCGGGCTCGGGAACTGCCGATCAGCTCATAGGCCGCCTGCTGTGTCCGCGGTCCGATGAGGGGCCTGCCTGGTGGGCCCCCAGCCGGGATCAACAAGGACCCGAAGGATCACCGGAATACTCCCCTCCGGTGAATGCGCGGCAAAGTCCAGTGCTCTCGGCATACGGCCATCACAAACATGCAGACGAGAGGCCTAGTTGAGCGGAAGCACGCAACTCTCTTCTAAGCGCTTGGCCGCAGGTTCGAGTCCTGCCGGGGGCGCCCGTTTCTGCCCTCCCTCCGGGGAGGGCTCTTTGCTGGTCGGCGATCCAGCGCACCTTCGGTGCGCGCCGGGGGGCGTGGTAAATGCCGTGGCGCGCGCCGGAGGTGCTTCTTGTGTGCCCTGCCGTGGATTGATGCCGGTCCGGGACGCTGGAGGGGTTCGTTCCGGCCGAGACCGATGCCTCTGTGATGCCGGTGAACTCGCAGGTCAGCGTGGTACTGGGGGCCTTCCACGGGCACCGTGGAGTCAACGCCCGGCAGGTCAAGAACCTGCCCGGCCGCAAGACCGACGTCTCGGATGCGGCCTGGCTGGCCCAGCTCGGCGCCCACGGCCTGGTGCGCGCCTCGTTCGTGCCCGAGCAGCCGGTGCGCGAACTACGGGATCTGACCCGGGCCCGCACCCAGATGACCCGTGAGCGCGGCCAGCTCGTCCAGCGGCTGGAGAAGCTGCTGGAGGACACCGGCATCAAACTCGCCGCGGTCGCCTCCGACATCATGGGTGTATCCGGCCGGGCCATGCTCGAAGCCCTGATCGCCGGGGAGCGTGACCCGCAGCTCCTGGCGGAGATGGCCAAGCGCCGGCTCCGCAACAAGATCCCCGAACTCACCGAGGCCCTGACCGGCCGCTTCCGTGGCCACGTTCCTGGCCCGGCTGTATCTGGACCAGTACGACCAGCTCACCGGTGCGATCGACCGGCTCACCGCGCGGATCGAGGAGGCGATGGCCCCCTTTCGCCCAGCCCTCGACCTGCTCGACACCATCCCCGGGATCAACCAGGCGGTCGCCGAGGTGATCGTCGCGGAGACCGGCGGCGACATGAGCCGGTTCACCTCCGCCAAACATCTCGCCTCCTGGGCGGGTGTCTGCCCCGGCCACCACGAGTCCGCCGGCCGCACCAAAACCACCAAGGTCCGCCCCGGCAACCCCTACCTCAAGGGCGCCCTCGGCCTGGCAGCGTTCGGCGCGGTGAGAACCAAGAACACCTACCTGCAGGCCCGTTACAAGCGGCTGACCGCCCGCCGCGGTCCGCTGCGGGCCCTGGTCGCGGTCGAGCACTCGATCATCACCGCGATCTGGCACATGCTCACCGACCACGTCCCCTACCAGGAACTCGGCTACACCGTCACCCTCAACCCGATCGAAGGCGCAGCCTGACCACCCATGACCAAGCACCCGGCGGCCGCGACGGCCACCGGGCACCCAGCCCTGCCCAGACCCACCCTGACCTGGACCTATTTACGCGTCAGAGCGGGGGATGTTCGGCACGAGTCAGCTCCGGAAGCCCCCTTGATGATCAAGGGAATACTCCGCCAGGAGCACGGCAACGTGCCTGCCCCCAGTTATCCTGCCTTGTCCTGAACAAGTCAGGGAGGCCCCCACCATGAGCAGCACCACGTCCTTTCCCGAGCGGATCGAGCTCTCGGGGGAGTGCCTCGTTCTCCGCGACTGGACCGAGGCGGACCTGGCCGCGATGCCGGAGCTGTTTGACCACCCCGACATCGCGTACTGGACACCGATCGTCTCCCCCTTCGACGAAGCGGCCGCCCGCGCACGACTGGACCGGGGCCGGCAGCTGCGGGCGGAGGGCACGACCATCCTGCTCGCCATCACCGTCGACGGCGGCGCTCCGCTCGGCGAGGTGATGCTGCGGCGTACCCCCGAGGGCCCAGAGCTCGGCTATGCGGTCGGCCCGGCGCACCGCGGCCAGGGGCTGGCGGCGCGGGCGGTGCGGGTGATGGCCGCGTACGCCTTCGAGCATCTGGGCGCGGAGCAGGTGATCCTGGAGCTGGAGGCCGGGAACGCCGCCAGCGTCGCCGTGGCCACCAAGGCGGGCTTCAGACTGCTCGACGTGCCGCTGATCAGGGGTGAGGAGAAGGGCCGGCCCTACGCCCTGCAGACGTGGGGTCTGAACCGCCCCTGATTGACCGGCCGTATGCCCCACTGGAGCCGTGCCCACATCCGGATCTGTTCGACATCTGTTACCGCGTCTGACATCCGCGTCCGACATCGACGGCGTTGGCCGTGGACGGCCTTGAGCTTCCTCTCATGGCCGATGGCTCCCCAAGTCCTCACGGCTTGGCCGTAATGGATCGAACTCCTGAAGCGGGTGTCACAGGACGGCATCCTGCTGCGGGAGTCGAGAGAAGGGTTGATCAGGAGGTGTCTCCTCCCGACATGGCCCTTCGCCGATTCAGCTGCTGTCCCGCACATGCACGTGCCGATGTGCCTTACGAGTGAATCCAGCCGATCGTTGCTTGGCAGCCGACGTGACAGCGGGAAGGCCATTCTGCACACGAGACAAGTGACGGGCAGGGAGCGCCCCTATGCCGAAGTTCCTCATCCAGTCCACCTACACGCCCGAGGGGACGAAGGGCTTGCTCAAGGAAGGCGCAAGTGGCCGCCGCGCCGCCGTCGAACACGTCGTCGCCGGCCTCGGCGGGACAGTCGAGGCCATGTACTTCGCCTTCGGAGAGGACGACCTAGTGTGCATCCTCGACTTCCCCGACCCGGTCTCCATGGCCGCCGTAAGCCTCAGCGTCAAGGCCAGCGGAGCGCTCCACACCCGGGCCACTCCCCTCCTCACCCTCGAAGAGATCGACGAGGCTGCCCGCCGGCAGGTCACCTTCCGCCCTCCCGGCGCGTAAGCCGAGACGGTCTGGCCCGGGAGAGCGTGCCAGACGCGTCACAGATCCTGCGGGCGACCCAGCGACAAGGGGCGCCCCATGGAGGCGGCGGACATCGTGGTGCCCGCCGCTCACTGCGAGACCGTCCATGTGATCCCGATCAATCGTCACCGGCCCTGGTGGCGCCGCCTGTCGCATGCGTGCCGAAGTCTGGTCGCGCGGACAAGGGAGGACTCCGGGGCCCAGACGCCTGTCGGAGGCTCAGCCGCTCATCCTGGTTCGGGTGACCCACGTCACATCCGGCTCCTGTCAGCAATCGGGGCGCCGTCTCGTTCAAGGGGCACGCGAACGAGACAGGAGCATCGCCATGAAGCACCGCATCGTCGTACTCGGCGCCGGATACGCCGGGGCCTTCGCCGCCGGAAACCTGGCCCGTCGGCTGTCCCCCGCCGACACCGAGATCACCGTCGTCAACGCCGTGCCCGACTTCGTCGAGCGGATGCGGCTCCACCAGCTCGCGATCGGCCAGGACCTCGCGTTCCGCAGGCTCGCCGACGTATTCGCAGGCACCGCGGTGCGGCTTCGCCTGGCGCGCGTGACCGGCGTCGATCCCGAGCGCAGGACCGTCGCCGTGACCGGCGAGGACGGCGACGGCGAGCTCGCGTACGACACCCTTCTCTACACGCTCGGCAGCTCCGTGGCCCACCATGGCGTCCCCGGCGTGGCTGAATACGCCTTCGATGTGACCGGCCGGTCCTCGGCGCTGCGTCTGCGCGAGCGCCTGGCCGGCCTGGGCGAGGGCGGCACCGTGCTGGTCGTCGGTGAGGGGCTGACCGGCATCGAGACCGCCACCGAGTTCGCCGAGTCCCGGCCCGACCTCTCGGTCGCGCTCGCCGCCCGCGGCCAGCTGGGCGCCTGGCTCTCCCCGAAGGCCCGCCGCCACCTGTGCGAAGCCTTCGACCGGCTCGGCATCACCGTCCACGAGCACACCGGCATCGAAGCCGTCGAGCCGACACGGGCGATCGCCGCCGACGGTACTGCCATCCCGGCCGACGTGACCGTGTGGTCGGCCGGGTTCGCCGTGCACCCCATCGCGGTCGCCAGCGGCCTGGAGGTCGCCGAGACCGGCCAGATCGTCGTCGACCGCACCATGCGCTCGGTATCGCACCCGGACGTCTACGCCGCCGGTGACTGCGCCTACGCGATCGGTGAGAACGGCCGGCCGCTGCCGATGTCCTGCGCCTCGGCCGGCTACACCAATATGCAGGCGACCGCCGCGATCACCGCGCGCCTGACGGGCAGCGCGGTCCCGACCGTCGGGCTGAAGTACCACGGCAACCACATCAGCCTCGGGCGGCGGGATGCGATCTTCCAGATGGTGGACGAGGACGTCCGGTCGAAGGACTGGTACCTGGGCGGCCGGACCGCCGCGTGGCTCAAGTCGGGCGTGCTGAAGGGGGCCGCCTGGAGCATCGCCCACCCGACCTTCGGCATGCCGAAGCGCAAGCGCCGCCTGGTCACCGCGCCTGACCAGGCCGGTGCGAAGGTCGCCGCATAGGCTCCGCCGCGTGGACAGCGCAGCCATCGACCGATTCGAGGCCGGCCGGGGCCGGCTGGCCTCGCTCGCGTACCGTCTGCTCGGCTCGGCCGCCGACGCCGAGGACGCCGTTCAGGACACGTTCCTGCGTTGGCAGGCCGCGGACCGGGCACGCATCGCGGTGCCGGAAGCGTGGCTCACCAAGGTCGTCACCAATCTCTGCCTCGACCGGCTCCGCTCGGCGCAGGCCCGCCACGAGCGCGCAGTCGGAGACTGGATGCCCGAGCCACTCCTCGAGGGCGACCCGATGCTCGGTCCTGCCGACACCTTCGAGCAGCGCGAATCGGTGTCCTTGGCCGTACTGACCCTCATGGAGCGCCTCTCTCCGGTCGAGCGGGCCGCTTACGTCCTGCGCGAGGCCTTCTCGTACTCCCACGCCGAGATCGCCGGGATCCTCGACATCACCGAGTCCGCGAGCCAGCAGCATGTCCACCGGGCCCGACGCCGGGTCGCCGCCGAGAGCCGCGGCGGCGACGAGGTGGATCCCGCGTCCGCGCGCCGGATCGTCGAGGAGTTCCTCGCCGCGGCCACGTCCGGGCGCACCGAACGGCTGGTGGAGATGCTCACCGCTGACGCGACCATGGTCTCGGACGGCGCCGGACTGGCCAGGCGGCTGCTGCGGTACAAGACGCGCGAGCGCATCGCCTCCTACGTGCGGGCCGGCTTCAAGCCCACTCCGGCGAAGCGGCGGTTGGCCGGCGGCTCCCCTGCGATGCACATCGCGCTGGTCAACGGCTCCCCGGCCGTCCTCGCCGTGGTCGACGACCGGGTCGTGGGCGCCGTGGCGTTCGAAGTCAGCGACGGCAAGGTCGCCTCCCTGCACGGCATCGCCGCCGCGGACCGGCTCGCGCGCCTCAACGAGGCCTGGCGGCAGCACGAACCCGACGCGCCGGTCCTCGACGCATGGTGACCGGAGCTTCGGCCAGCGGCTCCCTCCTCGATCTGCTGAACGACGACTGCACCGCGCGATCCGCCCCGTAGCGGGCCGGCGGAGACGCGGTCAGAACAGCCACGCCCCGAAGGCCGCGACCGCCAGGCCGACGGCTGAGGCTGCCCGAGTCGGCCGCGAAGTTGGTCACAAAGCTCTCCAGCCCCGTCTTGGTGAAGCCCGCAGTGACCCTGGCCACGGTCGTGAGGACCCGCTCCAGGGTGGCGCCGCTCTCTGCGCTGAGCCCCGTGAACCGCTCGAGGGAGCGGCCACCTTCTCTGCCGCCGACGTGAACAGCTGACCAGGCCCACGATCCTGGCCACCCGCTCGGCCACGGCCGTGTTGGCGACGAGGTCGGAGAGGAAGCCGGTGAAGAAGGACAGCGCGGCGCCGGCGACCTCCACCTCGGCGATCTCGACGCAGATGTCGATGATCGGGCCAAGCTGGCCAAGGAGGCCGCCGAAACCCTCGACGCCTGGGAGGAGGCCCACCGCGCCCGCGTCGACGCGATCCTGCGCGCCCAGGGCTTCGAGGACTGAGGGCACCTGAGGGGCCGTCGAGGACCGAGAGGGCTGAAGGGCACTGTCCCGGGAGCTCCGCCGGGGGCATTGGGGTGATGCCCACGGCGCCTCCGTTTGACAGGAACCGGAAATGTCAACTGGTTCCCCGTCGACGCACGCCCCGGACATCCATGGGCCCGGTACCGAGAGGGAACCTGATGGCAAGGAGGAAACGAATCCCCTTCCGTTGGATTCGCATCTTGGGCACAGCGGGCATGGCATTTCCCATGACGCTCGCCGTCACCTCGGCGCCTTCGGCCGCGAGCACTCCTCACATCCGCCCCGCCGACGAAACGCCGGAATGCCGGCTCACCACAGGGCCTTTTCAACGGCAGGTGGAGAAGTATCTGGGTCTGCGCCAGGACGGAGAGCAGTCCGCGGAGGACTGTTCGGCCATCCAGGAGATGCAGCATAAGTACGAGATCGAACCGGCGGACGGGTATGCCGATCTCATCAGCTACCGGGCCGCGAGCGTGACCTGGGCCGCGGCCCACAAGAAGTCCCTCACCGGATGCCCCAAAGGGGCGAAAGTCGTCGTCTGCGTCGACCAGAACCGTCAGTTGCTGTGGGTGCGGAAGAACAAGAAGATCGTCTTCGGTCCCGTCCCCGCGCGTAGCGGCAGGCCGGGTTACGCGACCCGCAATGGCCGGCACAAAATCTACCGGCGCGTGAAGGACTTCTATTCGACGCAGTTTCCCGGCCCCATGCCGTACAGCCAGTTCTTCGACCGCGGTGAGGCCCTCCACGCGAGCTACCGGCCGATTTTCGAGGACCCGGGATCGCATGGGTGCGTGAATCTCCGGTACGACGACGCCAAGGCGCTCTGGTCCCTGCTCCGCATCGGTGACAGCGTCTACCTCTGGGGCACCAGGAAGGGAGAGTAGTCGCACGGCGAATTCCGGGGCAGCCGTCCACAGGGCCACCGGGCGGCCGTACTCCGTCCGATAAGGTGCCCCCGTTGATCAAAGGGGGCTGACATGCGGCTTCGCTGTGCCGTGCTCGACGACTTCCAGCAGATCGCGACGACCGTCGCGGACTGGTCACCGATCGGGGACCGGGTGGAGGTGGTGTCCTTCGCCGAGCACTTCGGCGACGAGGACGCCCTGGCCACTGCGCTGGCGGAGTTCGACATCGTGGTCACACTGCGCGAGCGCGTGCCGTTCCCGGGCTCGCTGTTCGCCCGGCTGCCGCGGCTGCAACTGCTCGTCGCCTCCGGCATGCGCAACAGCGCCATCGACTACGCCGCCGCGGAGACGCACGGCGTGACCGTCTGCGGCACGGAGAGTTCCGGCACACCGCCCGTCGAGCTGACCTGGGCCCTGTTGCTCGGACTCGCGCGCGGCATCGTGGAGGAGAACAACGCCCTGCGGCACGGCGGCCCTTGGCAGAGCACGGTGGGCGCGGACCTGCACGGACGGCGGCTCGGACTCCTCGGTCTCGGCAGGATCGGCAGCCGGGTGGCGCGGGTCGGGCTCGCGTTCGGAATGGAGGTCGCCGCCTGGAGCGAGAACCTCACGAAGGAGCGCGCGGACGAGGTCGGTGTGGAACTCGCCGGGTCCAAGGAGGAGTTGCTCGCGGCAAGCGACTTCGTCTCGGTGCACCTCGCGCTCGGTGACCGCACCCGCGACCTGGTCGGCGCCCGTGAACTGGCGCTCATGAAGCCGACGGCCTATCTGATCAACACCTCACGCGCCGCCATCGTCGACCAGGACGCCCTGCTCGCGGCCCTGCACGAGGGCCGTATCGCGGGCGCGGGCGTCGACGTGTTCGACGTGGAGCCGCTTCCGGCCGACCACCCGATGCGCACCGCCCCGCGCCTGCTCGCCACCCCGCACCTGGGCTACGTCTCACGCGACAACTACACGACGTACTACGGCCAGGCAGTGGAGGACATCCAGGCATACCTGGCCGGCAAGCCGGTGCGCCGCCTCGGCTGACCGGCGGCCGCAGACGCTCAGCCGCGCAGGCTGAGGGCCGGCACCAGGACGTGCGCGGCCGTGGTCAGCGTCTCCTCGGCGCCCGCGAACGCCGCCAGCCGCTCCGGCTCGACGGGCCTGCCGGGCGCGGCCTCGGGCCAGGGGCGGGTGGCGAACAGGAAGTAGGCGTGGCCGCGTGCGCGGAGGGCGGCGAGCCACTGAGGCGGCACGGTGCACTGGGCGTTCAGATACGGCATCGTGACGACGGCCTGGCCCGCCTCGGCCAGCAGCGTCACGGGCAGGCCGGTGCGCTGGGTGCCGTCGATGAGCTGGTCGCCCGGGTGCAGCCCGTTGGCGCGCAACAGCGCCTCGACGACGGCCGCCGAGCCCTCCGGACCGCTCTCCCCGTCGCCGAGGGAGTAGACGAGCAGGTAGGGCATGTCCCCGCCGGGGGCCTCGCCGCTCCAGGCCAGGACGACGAGCGTGCCGAGGTCGGCGGCGCGGAAGGGGCGCGTTGCGCTGGAAGTTGTGGTCACCGCGGAACCGTATCGACGGCCCGGCGAGCCCCCGGGCGCTTTCTCGCCCGACCGGGGGATGCGGACGGCGGCGACCACACGAACGAGGGACCCGGACGGCCAGGGCCTGTCTTTCGGATCAGTTCGGTTGCAAGGAAGGGTCCATCGGAAGGCAGGCCCTAGCGGCCCCGGAGCGGGAGACCGCCGAGCAGCCGGGCGGGGCCGGCCTGCCGGTTGAGGGCGGCCGCCGCGCCGTTCACGGTGCTCAGCACGGAGTGCTTGTTCTCGGTGTCCAGGGTGTCGGACTGGTGGGCGATGGGGCGGATGTCGAGGGTCTTCTGGGTGGTGACGGTCTGCAGCGCGCCGTTGAGGCTCGTGGGCGTCAGGTCGGAGGCGTCGTCGGCGAAGGCGGGTGCGGCGACGCCGGCGACGACCAGGGACCCGGCGACGACGGCGACGGCCTTGAGGGACTTCATCCGTGTTCCTTTCTTCGGCGACCGAAGTCACCGGAGCTTCGGTGACTCAAGTCACCGGAGGGGACGGTTGTGTCCTGGCTAACGAGCCCCCGACCCGGCGGAAACCCTTGCGGCCTCTCGTTCGGATCAGGCCGGTTCAGCGCTTGGGCGGGTACGGCATGGCCGAGACCGTGTGCTGCGGCGGATCCGTGGGCGTGCCGCCCGGCGCGAGCTTCGAGCCGGACTTCGCAGAAGCCGTCGGCGTGGTCGTCGGGCTGGGCTTGGCAGTGGCACTCCCGCTCGGCCTCGGCATCAGCGACGACGGAAGACTCGGCATGCTCGGCAGGCTGGGCATGTTCGGCATGCTCGGCAGGCTGGGCATGTTCGGCATGCTGGGCATGTTCGGCATGCTCGGCAGGCTGGGCATGGGCGGCATGGTCACCCCGCCGGCCACGGAGGCGACGAGGACGCTGATGAGCTTGTTGAGCACGGTCGTGGCCGCCGGCAGTACCCGACCGCCGTTGCCGGACGTGGTCGCCGTGGCCAGGTCGTCGACCGCCTTGCGCAGAGCGGCGAGCGCGTCGCCCTGCACGTCGTTGCGCGACGGTATGGGCCCGGTCGGCGCCGGGGTGGGCGGGGTGGGCGGGGCTATCTTGGTGATCGCGTCCTGCGCGGCCCTGCTGAGCTTGGCCGCCTCCTTGGCGGGCAGCCGGTGGTTGTCCGCCGTGAGCGCGGCCTTGAGGAGCTCGGAGACCGGGGCCACGGCACGGTCCGCTTCGGCGAGCCGCTGGACCCGGGGCAGGAGCACCTCCGGGCCGGGCAGGGGGGCGGAGGCGTGGGTACGGCCGCGGGGCGCGTCGTGGTCGGCCGCCACCGCGGCGGGGCCGGTGATGCCGAGCAGCAAGGTGGCGCAGACGGCGGAGGAAGCAAGGCGACGGGTGGACAGAGCAGGCATGAGTGGTCCCCTTCGTGGTCGGTGAGGGTGCTTGTGCTCACCGTGGAAGGAGCCGCGATGGCGTGCAACAGATCGGCTGCCCGCAGTAGCGTCCGCGGCCCGTCGAGCACCACGTTTTCGCTGATGAGAGGCCATATGGGCGGGTTGGCGACGGCGCCACCCGTTCGGGGCAACGCCGAACGGGCGCAAGGACGCCAACCGGCCGTCCCCCCGAGGGGTGAACGGCCGGCAGAAGGGTCCGCTGTCGGGCGTCAGCCGTTGGCGCAGGTGTTGCCGAACGCCGGGTTCAGCAGGCCGACGACGTCGATCGTGTTCCCGCACACGTTGACCGGAACGTGAATCGGGACCTGCACGACGTTGCCCGACAGAACGCCCGGAGAGTTGTCGGCGGCGGCGCTTGCGCCGCTGTCGGCGGCGGCGATGCCGGCGGTGCCCGCCACGGCCGCGGCGGCAACGGAGGTCAGGGCAAGGCCCTTCGCGATACGCGACATGGAGAGGTGCTCCTTGGGGATCGTCACAACAGCCGGGCGGAATGCCCGACGTCGAGTCAACTGCGATGCACCCGCCCGGGTTGCGCCTCCGATGGGGTGATCTCCGGAATTGCCGCGCTTCACCCTTCCGGCACACTTGACTGGCTTCGTGCGCCGCAGGAGTTCGTGCACCGCAGGAGCCGGCACCCCAGGCCGTGGCCGGGCGGTCGCCGCCGCGCCGTGCGAACCGGTGACGCGTACGGATCCCGGCCGGTCAGGCCACCCCCGGCCCGGCCCTGCCCCCGTACAGGGCGGGGCGGACCCGCTGCGCCGGTCCCGGCCCGCCGGTCCGTGCGTCCCCCCGCAGCGACCGCCACGGGCCCAGCGTGCCGTCAGGCGATCCTTCCGGTCTTGGAAAAATGCGCACTGCCGTTCGGCGAAAGCACCAGGCTCGTCGCCTCCCCCGTCATCCGGTCCGCCCCGGGAAGCCCGGACGGCGTCGCCGCCACCGCCCCGCGCGCCGCGGCGAACTCCCGGGGCGTGCACCCGGTCATCGCCCGGAAGTCCCCGCTGAGATGCGCCTGGTCGTAGAAGCCGCACAGCGCCGCGGTCTCGGCGGCCGACCGCCCGGATGCGGGCAGCCGCCGGGCGCGTTGCAGCCGCAGCACACGGGCCGCGGCCTTCGGGCCGAGCCCGATCTGTTCGCGGAACCGGTTCTCCAACTGCCGTACGCTCCACCCCACCTCGTCCGCGAGCCGCGCCACCGGCACGGCACCTCCACTGCGCCGCAGCAGCGACCAGGCGCGCACCACCCGGACCGAACTCGCCGGCCCCGTCTGCGTCCAGCGCGCGAGCACGTCGTCGAGCAGCCGGAAACGGTCCGCCCAGCCGGGCAGCGCGGCCAGTGCGGCGGCGAGTTCGGCCACGTCCGCCCGGCCGCCACGACCCGTCGGAGGCGGCAACTCGTCCGGGTCGACGGGCCGGTTGGTCAACTCGTACTGAGAGGCGCCGAAGAGCGTGAACGCGGCCCACGGGGTGAGCAGGATCTCGATGCCGAAGATGCGGCCGCCGTGCTCACCGACGGCCGCCGTGGTGTTCAGCCCGGAGTACACCGACTCAAGGGTGGTCGGGGGCCGGCCGGGCCGCGCGATACGGACGGAGCCCTCGAAGCCCAGCAGGAGCGTGGCCGCGCCGATGGGGGTCTCCAGGCGGCTGCGCGGGCCGTCGAGCGCGAGCCGGATCCCCCGGTAGCTGATCACACCGGGTCGCAGCCGGGGGTGCGGCCGCGCGGCCACGGTTTCCCAACTCCCGCGCGGTCCGCGCCCACTGCGTGCCACCATCCCGTTCGCCATAGGCCCTCCCGGCGCACCCGGAAACCACCCATGGTGCCCACCCACCACAGCCTCCGAAAGCCCAATGGCCCCGATTTCCCGAAACCACGTCAAGGTGTCATCCGAATGTCTGGACAAAACATTGACAGGGTTCCCCGGCGCGGCTAGACCTTGGGGGGCAGCCGATGCGAAGGGAACCCGATGGAGGCCTACGACCTGATCACGATGGGCCGGATCGGCGTGGACCTCTATCCATTGCAGACCGGGGTGCCCCTGCCGCAGGTGACGTCCTTCGGGAAGTTCCTGGGCGGTTCGGCGACGAACGTCGCGGTCGCCGCAGCCCGGCTCGGCCGGCGTACGGCGGTGATCACGCGCACGGGCGACGACCCCTTCGGCGCCTACCTCCACGAGGCGCTGCACGGCTTCGGCGTCGACGACCGCTGGGTCACAGCCGTGGCTGGGCTGCCGACACCGGTCACGTTCTGCGAGATCTTCCCGCCGGACGACTTCCCGCTGTACTTCTACCGGCAGCCCAAGGCGCCGGACCTGGAGATCGACGCGCACGAGCTGGACCTGGACGCGATCCGTACCGCACGCGTCTTCTGGATCACGGGCACGGGCCTGTGCGAGGAACCCAGCCGCACCGCCACGCTCGCGGCCCTCGCCCACCGCGCCAAGGCCGGTACGACGGTCTTCGACCTCGACTGGCGGCCCATGTTCTGGAGCGACCCGGACACCGCGCGCCCGTTCTACGCCGAGGCCCTGCGCCACACCACCGTCGCGGTCGGCAACGTCGACGAGGTGGAGATCGCCACCGGTGAGCGCGATCCGCACGCCGCCGCACGCGCCCTGCTGGACGCCGGTGTCGAGCTGGCCGTGGTCAAACAGGGACCCAAGGGCGTCCTCGCGGTCAGCAGCGCGGGCGAGTCGGCCGAGGTGCCGCCGCTCCCGGTGAAGGTCCTCAACGGCCTCGGCGCGGGCGACGCCTTCGGCGGGTCGCTGTGCCACGGACTGCTGGCCGGCTGGGACCTGGAGCGGATCATCCGGTACGGCAACGCGGCGGGCGCCATCGTCGCCTCCCGCCTGGAGTGCTCCTCCGCGATGCCCACGGCCGACGAGGTGGAGGCGGCGATCACGGCGGGAGCGGTGCTGTGACCGTCGCGAGGGGAACATAGCGGGCAAAACTTAACAACTCCCGGGCAAGGACACCGTGTTCGCGGGCATGACCGGCCTCGCGCACGGGTCCGGGACGCCCGGGCACCGATCGCCTCCGGCGCGGGAGACCGCTTCGCCCTGGCAGGAGCGAAGTGCGAGCGCAGACTCCCCGCCCGCTACGGCCCCGCGCCGGAGGTCCGAGCGACGTACGGTCGAGACGTGCAGGGCGGCAGGGCCGTACCCCAGGTGCGGATCTGCTTCCACCCGGACCACACGGAGGGATACCGATGACCTCAACGACGAGGCTCACGGTCGCTCAGGCGCTCGTACGCTTCCTGGCCGCCCAGTACACCGAGCGCGACAGCGTGCGCCGCCGGCTGATCGCCGCCACCTGGGGCATCTTCGGGCACGGCAACGTCGCGGGCATCGGGCAGGCGCTGGTCGAGTACCCCGACGCCATGCCGTACCACCAGGGCCGCAACGAGCAGTCGATGGTGCACGCGGCGGTCGGCTACGCCCGCCAGTCGAACCGGCTGTCCACGCACGCGGTGACGACGTCCATCGGACCGGGCGCGACCAACCTGGTCACGGGTGCCGCCCTCGCCACGATCAACCACCTCCCGGTGCTCCTGCTGCCCGGCGACGTCTTCGCCACCCGCCCTGCCGACCCGGTCCTCCAGCAGCTGGAGACCCCGCACGCCGGCGATGTGTCCGTCAACGACTGTCTGCGCCCGGTGTCGAAGTACTTCGACCGGATCACCCGCCCGGAGGCGCTGATACCGGCCGCCCTGCAGGCGATGCGCGTGCTCACCGACCCGGTGGAGACGGGCGCGGTCACGCTGGCGCTGCCGCAGGACGTGCAGGCGGAAGGCTTCGACTGGCCGGAGGAGTTCTTCGCCGAGCGGACCTGGAACGTGCGCCGCCCGGGCCCCGACCCCATCGAGCTCGGCGAGGCCGTCCGGGCGATCCGCGCCGCCCGGCGGCCGCTCGTGATCGCGGGCGGCGGTGTCCACCACAGCCGCGCCGAGGAGGCTCTCGCCGAGTTCGCCGAGGCGACCGGCATCCCGGTGGCCTCCACCCAGGCCGGCAAGGGCTCGCTGCGCTGGGACCACCCTCAGGACGTCGGCGGCATCGGCCACACCGGCACCGCGGCCGCCGACGAGCTGGCCCGCACCGCCGACCTGGTCATCGGCGTCGGCACCCGCTACACGGACTTCACCACCGCGTCAGGCACCCTCTTCACCGGCGAGGGCGTGCGCTTCCTGAACCTCAACATCGCGTCGTTCGACGGGCACAAGATGTCCGGGATGCCGCTGGTCGCGGACGCACGCAGCACCCTGGAGGAGCTGACCGAGGCGCTGGAGCTGCACGACCACCGGGTCGATCCGGCGTACGTCGTCGAGTACACGGAGGACAAGGAGCGCTGGGAGCAGCGCGTGGAGGCCTGCTTCGAGGCCGAGGAACCGGATCTGCGGCCGACGCAGCCGCAGGTCGTCGGCGCGCTGGACGCGGCGGTGGACGAGTCGGACGTGATCATCAATGCGGCCGGTTCTCTCCCCGGCGACCTGCACAAGCTGTGGCGGTCCCGCTCCCGCGACCAGTACCACGTCGAGTACGGCTACTCGTGCATGGGCTATGAGATCCCGGCCGCGATCGGCGTGAAGCTGGCCGCGCCGGACCGGCCCGTGTGGGCGCTGGTCGGCGACGGCACCTATCTGATGATGCCGACGGAGATCGTGACGGCCGTGCAGGAGGGCATCGCGATCAAGGTGCTGATCGTGCAGAACCACGGCTACGCGTCCATCGGCGGCCTGTCGGAGTCGGTGGGCGGCGAGCGGTTCGGCACCGCCTACCGCTTCCGCTCCGACGACGGCACGTACACGGGGGCGAAGCTGCCCGTGGACCTCGCCGCCAACGCGGCCAGTCTCGGGATGCGGGTGCTGCGCGCCAGGACCGTACGCGACCTGGGTGACGTGCTCGCCGAGGCGCGCGCCGCGGACACTCCCACATGTGTCTATGTGGAGACCGAAACCGCAGACACTGTGTCGGGCGCGCCTCCGGCGCAGGCCTGGTGGGATGTACCCGTGGCCGAGACCGCGACCCGGCCGTCCGCGGTCAAGGCGCGCGAGGTCTACGAACGGCACGTTGCCACCCGACGCCGCCATCTGTGAAGGAGTTCTCGGGCATGACGAAGATCGTCAACCACTGGATCGGCGGCAAGACCGCCGAAGGCGCGTCGGGCACGTACGGGCCGGTGACGGATCCGGCGACCGGCGCGGTCACCACGAAGGTCGCGTTCGCGACCGTGGAGGAGGTGGACGCGGCCGTCGCCGTGGCCAAGGAGGCCTTCGCGACCTGGGGCCAGTCCTCGCTCGCGCAGCGCACCTCGATTCTGTTCAGGTTCCGGGCGCTGCTGGACGAGCACCGCGACGAGATCGCGGAGCTGATCACCGCCGAGCACGGCAAGGTGCACAGCGACGCGCTCGGCGAGGTGGCGCGCGGTCTGGAGATCGTCGACCTGGCCTGCGGCATCAATGTGCAGCTGAAGGGCGAGCTGTCCACGCAGGTCGCGAGCCGGGTGGACGTGGCCTCGATCCGGCAGCCGCTGGGTGTGGTCGCGGGCATCACGCCGTTCAACTTCCCGGCGATGGTGCCGATGTGGATGTTCCCCATCGCCATCGCGTGCGGCAACACCTTCGTGCTGAAGCCGTCCGAGAAGGACCCGTCGGCGTCGATCCGCCTCGCCGAGCTGCTGGCGGAGGCCGGGCTGCCGGACGGCGTCTTCAACGTCGTGCACGGCGACAAGGTGGCCGTGGACCGGCTGCTCGAACACCCGGACGTCAAGGCGGTGTCGTTCGTCGGCTCCACCCCGATCGCCCGCTACATCCACACCACGGCCTCCGCGAACGGCAAGCGCGTGCAGGCCCTGGGCGGCGCCAAGAACCACATGCTGGTCCTGCCGGACGCCGACCTGGACGCGGCCGCCGACGCGGCGGTCTCGGCGGCGTACGGCTCCGCGGGCGAGCGCTGCATGGCCATCTCCGCGGTCGTCGCGGTCGGCTCGATCGGCGACGAGCTGGTGGACAAGATCCGCGAGCGCGCCGAGAAGATCAAGATCGGCCCAGGCGACGCCCCGGCGTCCGAGATGGGCCCGCTGATCACGAAGGCGCACCGCGACAAGGTGGCGTCGTACGTCGCGGGCGCGGCGGCGGAGGGCGCCGAGGTCGTCCTCGACGGCACCGGGTACACCGTCGACGGCTACGAGGACGGTCACTGGATCGGCATCTCGCTGCTGGACAAGGTGCCGACCACGGCGAAGGCGTACCAGCACGAGATCTTCGGCCCGGTGCTGTGCGTCCTGCGCGTGGACACGTACGACGAGGGCGTGGCGCTGATCAACTCCTCGCCCTTCGGCAACGGCACCGCGATCTTCACCCAGGACGGCGGCGCGGCCCGCCGCTTCCAGCTGGAGATCGAGGCCGGCATGGTCGGCGTGAACGTGCCGATCCCGGTTCCGGTGGGCTACCACTCCTTCGGCGGCTGGAAGGACTCGCTCTTCGGCGACCACCACATCTACGGGAACGACGGCACGCACTTCTACACCCGCGGCAAGGTGGTCACCTCCCGCTGGCCCGACCCGGCCGACGCCCCGGCGGGCGTGGACCTGGGGTTCCCGCGCAACCACTGATCATCGCCCGGCAGGGCTGACGAGGCCGTCCGTTATGCGGACGGCCTCATTTTTTTCCGCGACCCCGCTGCGGTTCCCGTATGCGCGCAAGATGCCGAACACACGGACCGATTGACGCGTGATTCAGTCGCAGATCGCGTTTCTGCTGCGGATTTCGTAGATGAACACCCATTGACGCGGCGGTTTTCGTCGGGATTCGATGCGTGCCCCGGGAGCGGACCAGAGCACGTACGACCGAAGCCGCGGAGGCGATAACGCTCCCGACCCACCATGTCGCACGAGTCGATCGGAACCACCGCATGACCGACACGCTCCGCCCTGTCGAGAACGCCCCCGTCCCGGCATCGGGCAGTCCCCAGAAGCTCAAGCGGTCCATCGGCGTCGTCGGCGGCACCCTGCTCACCCTGTCGTGCGTGACGCCCGCCTCCACGCTCTTCGTGGTCGTCCCCGACCTGTTCGGCTCGCTGGGCACCGCCACCGCCCTCACCATCGCCATCGGCTCCGTCCTCTGTGTCGCGGTGGCGTTCTGCTACTCGGAACTGGGCACCCTGATCCCCAGCGCGGGCGGCGAGTACGCGATGGTGTCGACGCTGGCCGGACGGCTCGCCGGCTGGCTGGTGTTCGTGTTCTCCCTGCTGGTCGTCATGATCGTGCCGCCGGTGATCGCGATGGGCACGGCGGACTACCTGGCTCCGCTGGTGCATCTCGACCCGGCGATGACGGGCGCCGGAGTCATGCTCCTCGCCACCCTCGCCGGCCTGCTGGACCTGCGCGCCAACGCCTGGATCACCGGCATCTTCCTGGTCCTGGAGGTCGTGGCCGCGGGCGTCGTCGCGGTCCTCGGCTTCGCGCACGGCGAGCGCGGGGCCGGCAGTCTGGTCTCGATGCAGGTGACCGGCGCCGGCGGGCACACGGACCACGTCACGGCCATGATGGTGGTCTCCGGCCTCGCCATCGCCCTCTTCGTCACCCAGGGCTTCTCCACCGCCGTCTACCTCTCAGAGGAACTCGAGAACCCGCGCCGCACCGTCGCCCGCACGGTCCTCGCCACCCTCGCCATCTCCTCCGTCGTCATCCTGGTCCCGGTCGTCGCGATCACCATGGGCGCCCCCGACCTCAAGGCGCTGACCGGCGGCGACCTCAGCAGCATGGTCACCGCCTGGTCGAACACCGCCGTCGGCACCTTCGTGAGCCTGTGCGTGGCGCTCGCGATCATCAACGCGGGCATCGTCATGGTCATCCAGAACTCCCGCGTGCTGTTCGCCTCGGCCCGCGACAAGGCCTGGCCCGAGCCGGTCAACAACGCGCTCGCCAGGCTCGGCCGGTTCGGCTCCCCGTGGGTCGCCACCCTCGTCGTCGGCGTCCCCGGCGCGCTGCTCTGCTTCGTCAACCTGGACACGCTCTACGGCGTCACGGGCGTCTCGGTGACCGGCATGTACCTGCTCGTCGCGGTGGCCGCCCTGCTCGCCCGGCGCGGCGCGCACGCGCACACGCCGGCCTGGCGGATGCCGCTGTGGCCCGCGATGCCGGTCCTGCTGATCGCGGTCCTGGGCTACATCCTCACCCAGCAGGAGGCGACCTACCTGCTGTGGACGGGCGGCATCACGGCCGCCGCCACCCTGTACTGGGTCCTCTACCTCCGCCCGCGCCGCACGACCCGCTGGCTGGTGTCGCTCCCGGAGGACGCGCGGGTCTGAGCCGCCGTTCCCGTCGCCCCCTCGCCCCTGCCGCCCGCACCACCACCGGCGGCAGGGGCGGCCGCGTCGTCGTACCACGGCTGCGGTACGCGGCGGCAGGCCTGTACGCCCCCAGGAGGGGCCGTGGTTCAGCCCTGCGGCTGCCCCGGTTGTCGGTGGTGGCCTTTACCGTTGACGCATGGATCTTCGACTGCCCGCATTCCGTGGGCTGCGCCGAGGGGCCGTGGCCGCCCTGGTCGCGGTCCTTCTCGTGCTGGCCGGTGCCGGGACGTGGACGGCCGCCGCATCGGACGACGCGCCAGCCGTGCACCGCACCGACAGCGTCATGGACATGGGCGGCGGAGTACGGATCGACACCTCTTTCTTCACGTCCGGATCCGCCGGCCGCCGCCCGGCCGTCCTGCTCGCGCACGGATTCGGCGGGAGCAAGGACGACATGACGGACCAGGCGGTCACGCTCGCCCGGGACGGGTACGCGGTGCTGACCTGGTCGGCGCGCGGCTTCGGCAGGTCCACGGGGAAGATCGGGCTGAACGACCCGAAGGGCGAGGTCGCCGATGTCTCCCGGCTCATCGACTGGCTGGCGCAGCGGCCGGAGGTCCAGCTGGACAAGCCGGGCGATCCGCGCGTGGGCATGGCCGGCGAGTCCTACGGCGGGGCCATCGCGCTGCTGGCCGCGGGGTACGACCACCGGGTGGACGCCATCGCCCCGGCGATCACGTACTGGAACCTGGCGGACGCCCTGTTCCCGAACGGCGTGTTCAAGAAGCTGTGGGCCGGCGTCTTCGTGAACTCCGGCGGCGGTTGCGCCAAGTTCAGCGCCGAGCTGTGCCGGATGTACGAGCGGGTCGCCGAGTCCGGCAAGCCGGACGCCGAGGCGCGTGCCCTGCTCCAGGCGCGTTCGCCGTCCGCCGTGGCCAAGGACATCAAGGTGCCCACCCTGCTGGTGCAGGGCCAGTCCGACTCGCTGTTCCCGCTCGGTCAGGCGGACGCGGCGGCCCGAGCGATCCGTGCCAACGGCGCCCCCGTGGACGTCGACTGGATCGCGGGCGGTCACGACGGCGGGGACATGGAGACCAGCCGCGTGCAGGCCCGTGACACCGCCTGGTTCGACCGCTATCTGAAGGGCGACAAGGGCGTCGACACGGGGCCCGCCTTCCGGATCACCCGCACCGGGGGCATCGACTCCACGGACGGCGCGGCCCAGCTGAGGGGCGCGAGCGGCGCCTCCTACCCGGGGCTGGAGAGCGGGCAGCGGACGGTCGAGCTCAGCGGCCGTCAGCAGCGCTTCGCCAACCCGGCCGGGGCCACCCCGCCCGCGGTCTCGGCTCTCCCCGGCCTCGGCGGCTCGGGCGGCCTCGCCCAGCTGTCGTCGCTGGGCGTCGGGGTGTCGCTCGACTTCCCCGGACAGTACGCGCGGTTCGACTCGCGTCCCGTGCGCAAGGACCTGTGGATCACCGGCTCGCCGACCGTGACGGTGCATGTCACGTCGTCGAGCGACGACGCCGTGCTGTTCGGGAAGGTGTACGACGTCGGCCCCGGCAAGGGACAGCCGGTACTGCCGTCGCAACTGGTCGCCCCGGTCCGGGTGGAGGGAGCCAAGGCCGGCAAGGACGTCACGCTGACCCTGCCCGCCGTCGACCACGAGGTGCAGAAGGGACACCGGCTGCGGCTGGTCCTCGCCTCCACGGACCTCGGCTACGCCTCCCCGACCGCACCCGCCACGTACACGGTCTCCCTGAAGAGCGGACTGAAGGTGCCGACGGCACCCGGGGTCGCGACCGCTGCGGCCCCGCTTCCCTCCTGGGTGTGGTGGCTGCCGGTGACCGGGGCGGTCGTCGCGGCAGCGCTGCTGCTCACGGCCCGCCGCCGTACGACGGCACCGGCGCCCGACCCGGCGCTGGAGGACGTGCCGCTGCACATCACCGGCCTGAGCAAGCGGTACGCGAAGTCGACGGACCGGTACGCGGTCAGGGACCTGTCCTTCCGCGTGGAGAAGGGACAGGTGCTGGGCCTGCTGGGGCCGAACGGCGCGGGCAAGACCACCACGCTGCGCATGCTGATGGGCCTGATCCGGCCGGACGGCGGCGAGATCCGCGTCTTCGGCCATGCGGTGCGCCCGGGTGCGTCGGTGCTGTCACGGGTCGGTGCCTTCGTGGAGGGCGCCGGATTCCTGCCGCACCTGTCCGGCCGGGAGAACCTGGAGCTGTACTGGCGGGCGACGGGTCGCCCGGCCGAGGACGCGCACCTGGACGAGGCGCTGGAGATCGCGGGGCTCGGCGACGCGCTGGAGCGCGCGGTGCGCACGTACTCCCAGGGCATGCGGCAGCGCCTCGCCATCGCCCAGGCGATGCTGGGCCTGCCTGACCTGCTGATCCTGGACGAGCCGACGAACGGCCTGGACCCGCCGCAGATCCGCGAGATGCGCGAGGTCATGATCCGGTACGCGGCGGGCGGCCGCACGGTCATCGTCTCCAGCCACCTGCTGGCGGAGGTCGAGCAGTCCTGCACCCACCTGGTGGTCATGGACCGCGGCCGACTGCTCCAGGCGGGCCCGGTCAAGGAGATCATCGGCTCGGGTGACACCGTGCTCGTCGGCACCGCCGCACCCGTGGAGGAGCCCCTCGTGGAGAAGGTGGGCGCGCTGTCGGGCGTCGCCTCGGCGGTGCGCACGGAGGACGGGCTGCTGGTCCGGCTCGACACGGGCGGCAGCGCGCGGCGGCTGGTCGCGGAGCTGGTGCGGCTGGACGTCCCCGTGGAGTCCGTAGGCCCCCATCGGCGTCTGGAGGACGCCTTCCTGACCCTGATCGGAGGTTCCGCATGAGTGCGCTCGCCGAGCGGGCGGAGACGGCCGACGGGTACCGGGCGCGGCGGACGCTGCCGCTGCGCGTGGAGCTCGTCCGGCAGTTGAAGCGGCGCCGCACCCTCGTGATGGGTGCCATCCTGGCCCTGCTGCCGTTCGTGCTGGTCGTCGCGTTCGCCATCGGCGGCGACCCGGGCTCGCGCAACGGCCAGGTGACGCTGATGGACACGGCGACCGCGTCGGGTGCCAACTTCGCCGCGGTGAACCTGTTCGTCTCCGCCGGGTTCCTGCTGGTCATCCCGGTGGCCCTGTTCTGCGGTGACACGGTGGCCTCGGAGGCGAGCTGGTCCTCGCTGCGCTATCTGCTCGCGGCACCCGTCCCCCGCGCCCGCCTGCTGTGGTCCAAGCTCGCGGTGGGACTGGGCATGAGCCTCGCGGCCATGGTGCTGCTGCCGGTCGTCGCGCTCGCGGTGGGTACCGCCGCCTACGGCTGGGGGCCGCTGGAGATGCCGACCGGCGGCTCCCTCTCCCCGGGCACGGCGGCTCAGCGGCTCGTCGTCGTGGTGGCGTACATCTTCGTGTCCCAACTGGTCACCGCCGGCCTCGCGTTCTGGCTGTCGACGAAGACGGACGCACCGCTGGGAGCGGTGGGCGGCGCGGTCGGGCTCACCATCGTGGGGAACGTACTGGACGCGGTCACCGCTCTCGGCCACTGGCGCGACTTCCTGCCGGCGCACTGGCAGTTCGCCTGGGCCGACGCGGTGCAGACCCAACCGGAGTGGGCCGGCATGATCCAGGGCACGGCGATCTCGGTGACGTACGCGCTCGTGCTCTTCGCCCTGGCGTTCCGCGGTTTCGCCCGCAAGGACGTCGTCTCCTAGACAGCCGGGGATCCCCGGTGCCGAGTGGCCGGGGCGCATACGAAGGAGCGGCCCGCCGAATCGCTCGGCGGGCCGCTCCTCGTGTGCCGGATGCCCCGGACTCAGCTGTTGTTGGTTCCGTTCGCGGACAGGACCGGGACGTCGTCCAGGATGTGCGACAGCGGCTCGTCGCCCTTGGCCTGGGTGGAGTTCTCGGTGCACTGCTGGTTCTGCGACGCCGACAGGACCGGGACGTCCTGGACACCGACCGGCACGAGGCCGACGAGCGAACCGGCGTTGACCTTCGCCGGCAGACCGACACAGGGCTTGTTCAGCGAGCCCTGGATGAGCGCCATCTGGGGGCTCATCATGCCGTAGGTGGCCGAGTTGCCGTACTGCTGCGTCGAGGTGTTGCCGTTGGTGGACGTCGTCCCGGTGTCGTTGCCGACCGCCAGCGCCTGGGGAGCGGCCGCCGCCGAGACGCCCACCACGGAAGCAGCGACCGCCGCGGCGGCCATGAACCTCTTCATCACTTGCTAGTCCCTTCTGGAGAAACCCCGTCCACCGGAGCGCTCTGGACAACTGCCGCACGGTGTCATGGTTGCTCCCCTTCACTCCGATGGCCGATATCGAGAGGCCCAATCGGATCCGTACTCCTGGCGCGTATTTCCAGAATTACCGCCCGCGGAACGGGCCCGACCGGGTGAACGGCCGAAACCAATTCGAGGCTTCCGGGTTGGTCGCAGAGCAGGAACACGTGTCTTCTGTCAGGAAAGGAACCGACATGTTCAAGAAGGCGATGGCCGCGGCGGCGGTCGCGGCTTCCGTGGTGGGTGTCTCGGCGGCGGCCGCTCCGCAGGCCCTGGCGCTCGGTGACGACACCGGGACCACGTCCACCAACTCGAACACCATCTCGGAGTCGTTCGGCAACGCGGCGACCTCGGGCGCCATGAGCCCGCAGATGTCCCTGGTGCAGGGCTCCCTGAACAAGCTCTGCCTCGGCGCGCCGGCCAAGGCCAACGCCGGTTCGCTCGTCGGCCTCGTGCCGGTCGCCGTGCAGGACGTCCCAGTCCTGTCGGCCCCGCAGAACCAGCAGTGCACCGAGAACTCCACCCAGGCCAAGGGCGACGAGCCGCTGTCGCACGTCGTGGACGACGTTCCGGTCCTGTCCGCGAACGGAACCGGCAACAGCTGACCGCCTTCGCGCACCGGCCGGCCGCCCGCTTCGCCCTCTTCGGGCGGCCCGGACGCGGGCGGTTGTCGGCATATTCTTCTTTTCCCGGCCTCCTCTCGAATGGCTTTCGATCGCACGAAGCCACGCGGACGGCCCGCACGCCTTTCGTGTGTATTCACGATCGGCGTTCGGGTGAATTGTGCGGCGGCCCGTGCGAGGGAGTTGCTTCGGCCGTCTATTCCTCGTTTCACAGATGCAGGTCGTGCGGCGAGCCGTTTCAAGCCGTGCTCGCTCGGTTTCGGCCGTCACAGGGGCACGACCGCACAGAAGGGAAACTTCGTGAAGCACAAGAAGAGCGCCGTCGTCGTCGCCGGCGCCATCATGGCTCTGGGAATGGCCGCGCCGGCCATGGCGGACTCCGGAGCCGACGCGTCCGCGACCAACTCCCCGGGTGTCCTGTCCGGGAACGTCATCCAGGTTCCCGTGCACGTGCCCGTCAACGTGTGCGGCAACAGCCTCAACATCATCGCGCTGCTGAACCCCACGTCCGGCAACGCGTGCTCCAACACCTGACGCCATGGCCGCGCGCGGCTGAGGTCGTCGCACACCAGCCGTCCGGCTGTGTCACGGCCGGCCTTGGACTGTTCTTCTCGGTTCCAGGGCCGGCTTTACCACTTCTCCCACCTCTACCAGCAGGAAGACAACGAGATTGCGACAGACCCTGAGCAGGGGAATGGTCGCGGCGGCCGCCGCGACGGGCATCCTGTCCCTGTGCGGCAGCCCGGTGTTCGCCGACTCGAGCGCCGACGGCTCGACGTCCGGATCACCGGGCCTCGCGTCCGGCAACACCGTCCAGGCCCCCGTGAACGTCCCCGTCAATGTCTGCGGCAACACGGTCAACGTGATCGCCGTGCTGAACCCGGCGTTCGGCAACGCCTGCGCCAACGGCCGGGGCGCCACGGCATCCCCTGCACCCGTGACCCCCGCCCCCACCCCTACCGTCCCGGTGCAGACGCCACCGCGCGGCAACGGTTCCGGCACCCCGACCACCCCGCCCGGGTCCGGCACCACGCTCCCTCCGGGCTCCGGCGCGACACCCGAGATGCCGGGCACCGGGACGACCCCGCCGGAAGGAACGCTGCCGCCCCAGGCAGGTGTCCCGCAGGCGGACAACCCGCGGGCCGGCGTGCAGCCCGTCGCGGCCTCGCACACGCTGCCCGCCCTGGCCGAGACCGGCAGTGAGGGCCTCCTCGCCGCCTCGGCCGTCAGCGTCGCGATGCTGACCGGCGGGCTCATCCTGTACCGACGGGGGCGGGTCACCTCCCGCCGGTAGCGCGCCGGGTGCGGGGCGTCCCGCGTCCGGCACCCGTGCCGTCGTTCACGCGTCACTCCGTCAGTTCACCGCCCAGGGGCGGCGTCCACTCCGGGCGCCGCCCCTGGGCCGTTCACCCGAGAAGCACTCCCGCCCCGATGCACCACCCGTGTCACAAAGAACTTCCTCCGGTCACGCATGTCCCGGCTGTGCGGGCCTTCTGTCACAGCCGGTTCACAGGCCCTTTCCCGCGTGCGCCGCGGTCGTTGACCCGGCACAGGCTTTGTGATCGCCAGCGCGGGCCCGGCTCCCCCGACGACCTCCCCCGGTCGCCGCCGTGGCGTGCGCGAGGAGGTGCTTGAAGATGACCGACCGTCGCCTCTGGTCCTACAAGGAGATCGCCGCCCACATCAGCGTGCAGCCGGACACCGTCAGGTCCTATCGCAAGCACGGGCTGCTTCCTCCACCGGACCATGTGGAGGGCGGAAAGCCCTACTGGTACGCCGACACGGTCCGGGCCTGGGTGGCCTCCCGCCCGGGCAACCGCGGCCGCGGAGAGCCCTGACCGCTTTCCCCGGTGCCTCCGAGTGGCGCGTCCCGGCCGGGGCGGGCCACTCGGCTGTCGCCGCCGGTGGCCGGCCGGCTCAGCGCCACGGCTCGACGACCGTCACTCCCTGCCCCGGTGCCGTACCCATGGCCGCCAGTGCCTCGGGGGACGCGGCCAGCGGGATGGCCGACGTGACCAGGAGGTCGGGGCGCACGGCGCCGGACCGGACCAGTTCCAGCATCGGCGGATACGTGTGCGCCGCCATGCCGTGGCTGCCGAGGATCTCCAGTTCCAGGGCGATCACCCGGGCCATGGGGACGGGGGTGGTGCCGTCGGGGGAGGGCAACAGGCCGACCTGGACGTGGCGTCCGCGGCGGCGCAGTCCGTTCACCGACGCGACGCACGTCGCCGGGGAGCCGAGCGCGTCGAGGGAGACGTGAGCGCCGCCGCCGGTCAGGGTGCGGACCGCTTCGGCCGTGTCGTCGGTGTCCGTCGCGTCCACACACTCCGCCGCGCCGAACTTCCGTGCCAGCTCAAGGGCCTGGGACGACACGTCGACGGCCACGACCCGCGCCCCCACGGCCGCCGCGATCATCACCGCCGACAGTCCGACACCCCCGCAGCCGTGCACGGCGACCCACTCCCCCGCGGCCGGCCGCCCCTGCTGGACGACCGCCCGGAACGCCGTGGCGAACCGGCACCCGAGCGCCGCCGCCGTCCGGAACGACATCTCCTCCGGCACCGCGACCAGGTTCACGTCCGCGTGCTCCAGCGCCACGTACTGTGCGAAGGACCCCCAGTGCGTGAAGCCCGGCTGGGTCTGCCGCTCGCACACCTGCTGGTCGCCCGCCGCACAGGACGGACAGCTGCCGCAGGCGCAGACGAACGGCACCGTGACCCGGTCGCCCGGCCGCCAGCGCGTCACCCGGGCGCCGACCGCCTCGACGACACCGGCGAGTTCATGGCCGGGCACGTGCGGGAGCGTGACGTCCGGGTCGTGCCCCATCCAGCCGTGCCAGTCGCTGCGGCACAGCCCCGTCGCCTCGACCCGCACCACGGCCCCGTGCTCGGACGGCTCCGGGTCCGCCACCTCGCGCACCTCGGCCCGCTCCCCGTACCGCTCGAACACCACCGCACGCATACGACCGCACCCTCCGCCATTGCTCGATCCCTGCCCCGGAGATCGTCTCCTGCCGAACGGTAGTGCCCTGCCCGTGTCCCGTCCCGGGGCCCCCTCCCCGCCCTCCACACCACGGTGCGGTCCCCGCTGGCGGCGGCCGAACGGAACGCGCCCCGCCGATGCGCCCCACCTCCCGTCGTCGGGTACCCCCAGGGGGTATAGTGTGATTCTCGTAAGCCCCACACGCCTCCCTGAGGAGTAATGCCATGACCGCGCAGACCGACACCCCGGGTTCCGTGACGACCGTCTACAAGGTGAGCGGGATGAGCTGCGGGCACTGTGAAGGCTCCGTCTCCGGCGAGATCTCCGGCATCGACGGCGTCACCTCGGTCACCGCCGTCGCGTCCACCGGCGAGGTCACGGTCGTCTCCGCCGCCCCCCTCGACGACGAGGCCGTGCGCGCCGCGGTCGACGAGGCGGGCTTCGAACTCGTCGGCAAGGCCTGAACCACCGGCATCGCCCACCGCACCAGGCCGTACCGACCAGCTGATACTGGTCCGCACGGCCCGGTCCGTTGTCTGGAGTCCGGACATGACCAGCACCACAGCACCAGCCCCGATAAACGACACGACCGCACGTTCCGAGGTCGAGCTCACGATCGGCGGCATGACCTGCGCCTCCTGCGCGGCCCGTGTCGAGAAGAAGCTCAACCGGATGGACGGCGTCACCGCCACGGTCAACTTCGCGACGGAGAAGGCGAAGATCTCCTACCCGGAGGGGATCGAGGTCGCCGATCTGATCGCCACGGTGGTGAGGACCGGCTACGCCGCCGAGGAACCCCCGCCGCCGCAGCCGGAACGGACCGTCGAGACCGAGGAGCCCGCGGGGCTCGAAGAAGACCCGGAGCTCGCCGCTCTCCGTCAGCGCCTGACCGTCTCCGCGCTGCTCGCCCTGCCCGTCTTGCTGCTCGCGATGGTTCCGGCCCTGCAGTTCGACAACTGGCAGTGGCTCTCGCTCACCCTCGCCTCCCCCGTCGTCGTATGGGGCGGACTGCCGTTCCACAAGGCGGCGTTCACCAATGCCCGGCACGGCGCGGCCACCATGGACACACTCGTCTCGGTCGGCACGCTCGCCGCCTTCGGCTGGTCGCTGTGGACGCTGTTCTGGGGGCAGGCGGGCATGCCCGGCATGCGCCACGGCTTCGAGCTCACCGTCTCCCGTACGGACGGGGCGTCCACGATCTACCTCGAGGTGGCCGCCGGTGTCGTCGCGTTCATCCTGCTCGGCCGCTACCTGGAGGCCCGCTCCAAGCGGCGCGCGGGCGCGGCCCTGAAGGCGCTGCTCGAACTGGGCGCGAAGGACGTCGCGGTGCTCCGGGAGGGACGTGAGGTACGCGTTCCGGTGGCGCGGCTGGCCGTCGGCGACCGATTCGTGGTTCGGCCCGGGGAGAAGATCGCCACCGACGGGACCGTCGTGGAGGGCGTCTCCGCGGTCGACGCGTCCATGCTCACCGGCGAGTCGGTGCCGGTCGATGTGGCGGTGGGCGATTCCGTGACCGGCGCGACCGTGAACGCCGGGGGCCGGCTGGTGGTCGAGGCGACCCGGGTCGGCGCGGACACCCAGCTCGCGCGGATGGCGCGGCTCGTCGAGGACGCACAGAACGGCAAGGCCGAGGTGCAGCGCCTCGCCGACCGCATCTCCGGGATCTTCGTGCCCGTGGTGCTGCTGATCGCGCTCGGCACCTTCGGGGTGTGGCTCGGCGTCACCGGGGACACCGTCGCCGCCTTCACCGCGGCGGTCGCGGTGCTGATCATCGCCTGCCCGTGCGCGCTGGGCCTCGCCACCCCGACCGCCCTGATGGTCGGCACGGGCCGCGGCGCCCAGCTCGGCATCCTGATCAAGGGTCCCGAGGTGCTGGAGTCCACACGGCGGGTCGACACCGTGGTCCTGGACAAGACCGGAACGGTGACCACCGGCCGGATGACGCTCCAGGAGGTGCACGCCGTCGAGGACAGCGACGAGAAGGGGGTTCTACGGCTCGCAGGGGCCCTGGAACACGCCTCCGAGCACCCGGTCGCCCGGGCAGTCGCGGAAGGCGCTCAGGAGCGCCTCGGCGACCTTCCCGCGCCGGAGCACTTCGAGAACGTGCCCGGGCTCGGCGTGCGCGGCCGCGTCGAGGGGCACGAGGTCACGGTGGGCCGCTTCCCCGGCGTGCTCCCGGAGCCGCTGGCCCGCGCGAAGGCCGGGGCCGAGACGGAGGGACGTACGGCCGTCGTGGTCGTCAGGGACGGCGTGGCACTCGGTGTCGTCACCGTGGCCGACGCGATCAAGGAGACCAGCGCCGAAGCCGTACGGGACCTGCGCGCGCTGGGGCTGCGGCCGGTGCTGCTGACCGGGGACAACCGGGCGGTGGCCGAGGCGGTGGCGCGGGCCGTCGGCATCGACGCCGCGGACGTGATCGCCGAGGTGCTGCCCGAGGACAAGGTGGGCGTCGTCCGGCGGCTCCAGGCCGAGGGGCGGACCGTCGCCATGGTCGGCGACGGCGTCAACGACGCGGCCGCCCTCGCCACCGCCGATCTGGGCCTGGCCATGGGCACCGGGACGGACGCGGCGATCGAGGCGAGCGATCTGACGCTGGTGCGCGGGGACCTGCGGGTGGCCGCGGACGCGATCCGGCTGTCACGGCGCACGCTCGCCACGATCAAGGGGAACCTGGCGTGGGCCTTCGGGTACAACGTGGCCGCCCTGCCGCTGGCCGCGGCAGGCTTCCTCAACCCCATGATCGCGGGTGCGGCCATGGCCTTCTCTTCGGTGTTCGTGGTCACGAACAGCCTGCGGCTGCGGGCGTTCTCATGAGGGGGCCGCAGGGACACCGGCCCAGTGGCGCGGTTCCCAGGACGGGGCGGTAAGAGTCCCTCTAGAGTCGGAAGCGAGCCTCACATAAGCTCTTCACAAGGCCCGCGCATCATCCTTACGCTGGGGCTTCGATCAAGGTGTCGAAGCTCTTGCGCATCTTCAGGAGGTGCGCAAGAGACACAGATCACAGTGACGTGAACGTAACCAGCGGAAGGGTTCGTGGGTCTAAGTTGGCGATGTCGGAAGCGTCTTGGGGGGCGCGACTGACATCTGGGGATGTCTTGGGGGACGTCCCCGGGAAACTGCGTTGCCGGGGCACGTACACCGGGGAGCTTTGAGCGGCCCTCCCGTCCGTACGCGTCCCGGCAGACCGCACCGCAGTGGTACGCCGAGTTCTGCTCGTTTTGCTCACAGCGATTCAGGCGCTGTCCCGCAGACGCCCGGCCGGATCCCGTGGGGGGAATCCGCACCGGGACATGGGAAGGCGCCCTGGTCGTCGGCCCGTGGGGGGACCGGCGCCGGGGCGCCTTCCGCTTTTTTGTGGCTCGGTCCGCTCCGGGGCACCGCAGTACCGATATGCGCCTCCCGGCGCGAGGCGGTGTCGAGGCCACGACCGTGCTCAGCCCTTCGGGCCTCCGCGCTCCCCCAAGCTCTCGACTTCGCTCGAGCAGAGGACCCCCATGCGCCCTCGACACCGGCGCGCCCCTTCGGCTCACTCGCCGGGCCAAGCTGCAGTGAACGCTGTCAGCGCTCCTCGACCGGGACGAAGTCGCGCTCGACCACGCCCGTGTAGATCTGGCGCGGGCGGCCGATGCGGGAGCCCGGCTCCTTGATCATCTCGTGCCACTGGGCGATCCAGCCCGGCAGCCGGCCGAGGGCGAACAGGACCGTGAACATCTCGGTCGGGAAGCCCATGGCGCGGTAGATCAGGCCGGTGTAGAAGTCCACGTTCGGGTAGAGCTTGCGCTCGACGAAGTAGCCGTCGGACAGCGCGTGCTCCTCCAGCTTGAGCGCGATGTCGAGGAGCTCGTCCTCCTTGCCCAGGGCGGAGAGGACGTCGTGCGCGGCGGCCTTGATGATCTTGGCGCGCGGGTCGAAGTTCTTGTAGACCCGGTGGCCGAAGCCCATCAGGCGGACGCCGTCCTCCTTGTTCTTCACCTTGCGGATGAAGGTGTCGACGTCGTTGCCGGAGTCACGGATGCCCTCGAGCATCTCCAGGACGGACTGGTTGGCGCCGCCGTGCAGCGGGCCCCACAGCGCGTTGATGCCGGCCGAGATCGAGGCGAACATGTTGGCCTGCGAGGAGCCCACCAGGCGGACCGTGGAGGTCGAACAGTTCTGCTCGTGGTCGGCGTGCAGGATCAGCAGCTTGTCGAGCGCGGACACGACGACCGGGTCCAGCTCGAACTCCTGCGCGGGGACCGAGAAGGTCATGCGCAGGAAGTTCTCGACGTAGCCGAGGTCGTTGCGCGGGTAGACGAACGGGTGGCCGATCGACTTCTTGTAGGCGTACGCGGCGATCGTCGGGAGCTTGGCGAGCAGGCGGATGGTGGAGAGGTTGCGCTGCTTCTCGTCGAACGGGTTGTGGCTGTCCTGGTAGAAGGTGGACAGCGCGGAGACCACCGAGGACAGCATCGCCATCGGGTGGGCGTCGCGGGGGAAGCCCTTGTAGAAGTTCTTGACATCCTCGTGCAGCAGGGTGTGCTGCGTGATGTCGTTCTTGAAGGCGGAGAGCTCGTCGACCGTGGGCAGCTCGCCGTTGATCAGCAGGTAGGCGACCTCCAGGAAGGTGGAGCGCTCGGCCAGTTGCTCGATCGGGTAACCGCGGTACCGGAGGATGCCCTCCTCGCCGTCGAGGTAGGTGATGGCGGATTTGTAGGCGGCGGTGTTGCCGTAGCCGCTGTCCAGGGTCACCAGACCGGTCTGGGCGCGGAGCTTCCCGATGTCGAAGCCCTTGTCACCGACGGTGCTGTCGACCACCGGGTAGGTGTACTCGTTGCCGTCGTACCGCAGTACTACAGAGTTGTCGCTCACGTCTTCCCTCACCGACGTAGTGCCTCATCTTCGAGGTGCCCTGACTGTCTCTACCATCCCCCATTTGGCGCAGGAGAGTGCACTCGGGGTCGGCCGTTGGGCTCATCGGCGGCACTGAGTGCCGTCAACCTGCTCATCCTGCCCCCCTCCGAGCCGTTCCGGAAGTGCTCTGTGACCTTCGCGACTCATTTGATCGATCATTTTTTTCGATGACCGGGGGCGGGCGGTGGCGGGTGCCGAGGACGGGAGGGCTCAACTCTCCAGGGGCCGCGGCGACAGCCTGAAGTCCAGTGCCGTGCAGCGGCGGCCGGCCGACACCGTGCGCACCGCCTGCCCGATCGCCCTGCGTGAACCGACGAGCACGACCAGCTTCTTGGCCCGGGTGACCGCGGTGTAGAGCAGGTTCCGCTGGAGCATCATCCAGGCTCCGGTGGTGACCGGGATGACCACCGCCGGATACTCGCTGCCCTGGGAGCGGTGGATCGTCACCGCGTAGGCGTGGGCCAGCTCGTCGAGCTCGTCGAACTCGTACGCCACCTCCTCGTCCTCGTCCGTCAGCACCGTCAGGCGCTGATCGACCGGGTCGAGCGCGGTGACCACGCCGACGGTGCCGTTGAAGACACCGTTCTTCCCCTTCTCGTAATTGTTGCGAATCTGGGTCACCTTGTCGCCGACACGGAAGACGCGGCCGCCGAACCGCTTCTCGGGCAGGTCGGGGCGGGCGGGGGTGATCGCCTGCTGGAGCAGACCGTTGAGGGTGCCCGCGCCGGCGGGTCCGCGGTGCATGGGGGCGAGCACCTGCACGTCCCGGCGCGGGTCGAGGCCGAAGCGGGCCGGGATCCGCCGTGCCGCCACGTCCACGGTGAGCCGTCCGGCGGCCTCGGTGTCGTCCTCGACGAAGAGGAAGAAGTCCTTCAGGCCGTCGGTGAGGGGGTGCTGTCCGGCGTTGATGCGGTGCGCGTTGGTGACGACGCCGGACTGCTGGGCCTGGCGGAAGACGCGGGTGAGCCGGACGGCCGGGATCGGGCTGCCGTCGGCGAGCAGGTCCCTCAGGACCTCGCCGGCGCCCACGCTCGGCAGTTGGTCGACGTCGCCGACGAAGAGCAGGTGGGCGCCGGGCGGCACGGCCTTGACCAGCTTGTTGGCGAGCAACAGGTCGAGCATGGAGGCCTCGTCGACGACGACCAGGTCGGCGTCGAGCGGGCGGTCCCTGTCGTACGCCGCGTCGCCGCCGGGCTTCAGCTCCAGCAGCCGGTGGACGGTGGAGGCCTCTGCGCCGGTCAGCTCGGACAGGCGCTTGGCGGCGCGTCCGGTGGGCGCGGCGAGCACGACCTTGGCCCGCTTGGCCCGGGCCAGCTCGACGATCGACCGCACGGTGAACGACTTGCCGCAGCCGGGCCCGCCGGTGAGGACGGCGACCTTCTCGGTCAGCGCGAGCCGTACGGCCTGCTCCTGCTCGGGCGCGAGGTCGGCGCCCGTACGCCCCTTGAGCCAGCCCAGCGCCCTGTCCCAGGCCACGTCCCGGAAGCCGGGCATCCGGTCCTCCTCCGTGCGCAGGAGGCGCAGCAGCTGGGCGGAGAGGGAGAGTTCGGCGCGGTGGAAGGGGACGAGGTAGATCGCGGTGACGGGGTCGCCTCCGTCCGGGCCGGGCACCTTTTCCCGTACGACACCGGGGTCGTCCCCGTCGTCGGGAGATGCCGCCAGCTCGGCGAGGCACTCGATGACGAGGCCGGTGTCGACCTGGAGGAGCTTGACGGCGTCGGCGATGAGCTGCTCCTCCGGGAGGTAGCAGTGCCCCTGGTCCGCGGACTGCGACAGCGCGTACTGCAGGCCGGCCTTGACGCGCTCGGGACTGTCGTGCGGGATGCCGACGGACTGGGCGATGCGGTCGGCGGTGAGGAAGCCGATGCCCCAGACGTCGGCGGCGAGGCGGTAGGGCTGGTTCTTGACGACGGAGATGGAGGCGTCGCCGTACTTCTTGTAGATGCGGACGGCGATGGACGTGGACACCTCGACGGTCTGCAGGAAGAGCATGACCTCCTTGATCGCCTTCTGCTCCTCCCAGGCGTCGGCGATCTTCTTGGTGCGTTTGGGGCCGAGGCCGGGGACCTCGATGAGCCGCTTGGGCTCCTCCTCGATGATCTTCAGGGTGTCCAGCCCGAAGTGCTGGGTGATCCGGTCGGCGAAGACGGGGCCGATCCCCTTGACGAGTCCGGACCCGAGGTAACGGCGGAGGCCCTGGACGGTGGCCGGGAGGACGGTCGTGTAGTTCTCAACGGTGAACTGCCGGCCGTACTGGGGGTGCGACCCCCAGCGCCCCTCCATCCTCAGCGACTCGCCCACCTGCGCACCGAGGAGCGCACCGACGACGGTGAGCAGATCACCACCGCCGCGGCCGGTGTCGACGCGGGCGACGGTGTATCCGTTCTCCTCATTGGCGTAGGTGATCCGCTCAAGCACACCTTCGAGCACGGCAAGCCGCCGCTCCTCGGCGCCGCCGCCCGCCTGTCCCGCCCTGGTCGCCTCCTTGGTCATGAGGCGACGTTAGCGCTGGGGTGTGACATGGGGGCGGATAGGGACGCATCCCACGGTCGGGGCAGCCGGCTGCGCGCCGGCACATCACTGTCGGCTTCTGGTCGCCGACTCGATGGGCGCAGCCGCCTCCCTCTCTGAGATCTCCACGTGGTCGACGTCGTTGTGGCCTTTCGTCGTGCCCTCCGGTAGCACCGGGTCCCCATAGTGCGGCAGCTTGAAGTTGCCGTCCGGCAACTCACCCGCGCCCCGCAGGATCCGGCGGCCACACGGCGCGGGAGCCTGAGCCGGACCCGCAGCCTGAAACACGCGCCGAGGAGCCGACAGGGCCCGCCAGTCCGGCTGACGAGCCGTCAATGGGAGAGCACGGCCCTTACGGGGCCGGTCACACGGGTTCAGTGTCCCCGGTGTCGTCCTCGGCTTCTTCTTCCCGGCTCTTGGGTGCCTCGCGCACCGGCAGGCGCAGGCCGCGCGACTCGGCGACGCGCAGGGCATCACTCAGGCACTCGGCGAGCCGCAGCCCTGCGTAGCGGACCTCGGTGTACGGCGAGGTGGGGTCGTCCAGCACCTTTCGGGCGAGGCCAAGTACGTCGGCACCGATGGCCAGTTGCACGGCCTCCAAGTCGTCCGCCAGACGGGAGAGGTTTCCGCCGCCGTTGTCCGTCACCAGGTAGCACGGATTGCCGTCGGAGGACAGCCAGGGCAGCAGGCGGGGCGTGGGATTGGTGGCGGGGTTCATCAGGCGGCCGCCTCCTGGGCGCCGATCAGATGCCGGTCGAGGTCGATCCCGAAGTCGGCGGCAAGGACGAGGGCGAGGCGGCGACGCCGCTGGAGGGCGGCTTCCTGTTCGTGGGCGAGGAGGTAGGGACGGACGAGGGGAGAGGCGGCGCCGTCGAGGGGGGTGCCGAGGCCGTACGGAGAGCGGGGGCGAGGCAGGGGAATCAAGGGGCGTTCGGCGACGACCTGGACGGTGGGAAAGGGGCGAGAGTTCGTGCGGCGCCTCTTGCCTGTGCCGGGCGAGAACAGTAGGCGCAGCCATTCGATGAGGCGACGGATAAGGTCGTGCATGTCGACGCTCCTATGCAGCGTTGGCCGTGCCCCGGGAGGTCTGGACCACCTCGCCGGGGTGTTTAGTCTTCGAAGCTACACCGGGATGCAGCCCTCTGCATACAAGTACAGAGGGATCCACACAAATGAGCAGGTCAATGACCCTCTACGTTCGACGTATGAGCGATACGGAAGAGGCGAACCCGACACTGGACCCCATGAGTGCGAGACCGCTCTACGTTCAACTGGCCGACGTCATCGCCGGGAAGATCGAGTCCGGGGAGTTGGCGCCGGACAGGCCTATCCCCTCGGAGAACCACCTGGCCGACGAGTACGGCGTTGCCCGGCTCACCGCGCGGCGCGCCGCACAGGAACTTCGCGAACGAGGGCTCATCGTCACCGTGCGCGGCAAGGGATCCTTCGTCGTCGAACAGCCGCCCAGCGACACACGCGAAGGGGGCGAACCGAACGACTGAAGGGGCCGCGCGTCAAGTCGCGCGGCCCCTTCAGTCGTCATCCTGCCCCAACCCCGTCGCGTCGTCGAGGTTGACCCGCACAAGGGAGCTCCCCGTCCGGTCGGTTCCACTCAGGTCGGTCCCCTGGGCGTCCGAGCGGTACAGGTATGCGCCGACCAACCTGCAAATTCGCGTCGGTGAACCATGATTCCGAGAAATCACCCTGCGATAGGTCTGCGCCTCGGAGATCGAGGCCTACGGCATCCAGCCCGCCGTCGTCGGCGTCAATCCACTCCCGTAGGCACTGGGCGGCGTGGTCCGATGGTACCGAGTGGAACCCAATGCCTACTTGCACGCGTTTCGCCCGCGGTCACCGGCCTCCCGCCAGGTCGCGGAGTTCGACCAGGTCGGCAAGCAGCAGGTTCTCGGCTTCTACACGGCCCGCACCGCTCTCATCGGGCAGACGTGACAGCTCAGCGAGCGCCGCTGACGGCGATATGCCGCGGTCGGACGCGGAACGCAACCGCTCCAACCACATGAGCCCGGCCTTGTACACCTCGTCGTCACCGACATCCCTGGGATCGAAACTCGCCGCATTCTCGGCATCCGAAGCCCCAGAGGTACCCCAACAGTCCGTGCTTACCGCGCACAGGAAGGCATCGGACCTCGCCTGATGCATTGCGTTGGTAGCCGACCCCGCTCAATGTTCCCGGTACCGAGTAAGCGTCTCAAAACTATCCCAGACATTTGGATGCCCTGCCGTCCGGCTCGAAGCGGTTGTCCGCCCGCGCCTTGACCTGGTCGAACGCCACCCGGCCCGCACCGTTGAACTTCCCCTCCAACGGCTGCGCCGCCCGTACCAACTGACGGATCAGCGTCCCCAGATCGTCACTCGACCCACGCGACTCCTTGATCAGCGTGGAGAGGGCGCTCCCATGTCGAACTTCATCTCGGCTCCCCTGTGGCGAGTTGAGCTCAGTGAACGATTCCGCACCCTCCATGTCCACGGCCACCCCTCACGCTCGCAACCACCTGCCGTCACAGCGCCGCTACAGGGAACGGCTCGCTCCGCCCTGTCCAGGGGTCAGGTATGCACTCGAGTGGCCCACCTCACACCAGCCGCGGCTCACGCGCCCTCAAGTGACCTGCCTCACACGGTCACAATCCGGTCTCGCCCTCGCTCCACCCCTTGAAGAACGGAATGTAATCGTTTCCAATCCTGTTCGTCAGTCGTGAAAACGATTCCACGGATCCACAAGGAGGTGGTCCGGCGATGGCGAGCATCAAGGATGTCGCCGCCGAGGCGGGGGTCTCCGTCGCCACGGTGTCGCGCGTCCTGAACGACCACCCGTCGGTCAGCGCCGAGGCACGCACCCGTGTGCTGGCCGCCGTCGAGGCGCTGGGCTACCGCCCGAACGCCGTCGCCCGGTCCCTGCGCACCGACCAGACCCACACCCTCGGCCTGGTCATCAGCGATGTGCTCAACCCCTACTTCACCCATCTGGCCCGCTCCGTCGAGGAGGAGGCCCGCGCCCTCGGCTACAGCGTGATCATCGGCAACGCCGACGAGCGGCCCGACCTCCAGGACCACCATGTGCGGACCCTGCTGGACCGGCGGATCGACGGACTGCTCGTCTCCCCGACGGACGGCGGGTCGCCGCTCATGCTGGACGCCGCGCGGGCCGGCACCCCGATGGTCTTCGTCGACCGGTGGATCGCGGGCGTCGACGTACCCGTCGTACGCTCCGACGGCCGCGCCGCCGTCCACGATCTCGTCCGTCATCTGCACGGGCTCGGCCACCGGCGGCTCGCGATCATCGCGGGTCCGGCGGCGACCACGACCGGCCGTGAGCGCGTCGAGGCCTTCCGCGAGGCCCTGGCCGATTACGGGCTCCCCCTCCCGGACGCCTACATCGGCCAGGGCGACTTCCAGGTCGACAGCGGGCGCCGGGCCACCGAGCGGTTCCTCGACCTGGCCGAGCCGCCCGAGGTCGTGTTCGCCGCCGACAACCTGATGGCGCTCGGCGCGCTGGACGCCATCCGGGCGCGAGGGCTGCGGGTGCCGGACGACATCGCGCTCGCCGCGTTCGACGACATCCCGTGGTTCGTGCACACCGATCCGCCGATCACCGCGATCGCCCAGCCCACCGGCCGACTGGGACGCGCCGCCGTGTGCGCGCTGGTCGACCGCATCGAGGGGCGGCACCCCGAGTCCGTCACCCTCCCCGCCCGTCTCGTCGTACGCCGCTCGTGCGGCGAGCCGCCTGCACAGGCCCCCGCTGTGCAGTTCCCCGTACAAAGGAGCCAGTCGTGAGCAACCCTGACGAGTTGCTGCGCATCGAAGGCATACGCAAGACCTTCCCCGGCGTGGTCGCGCTCGACGGCGTCGACTTCGATCTGCGCGGCGGCGAGGTGCACGTGCTGCTCGGTGAGAACGGCGCGGGCAAGAGCACCCTCATCAAGATGCTTTCCGGCGCCTACCGCCCCGACGCCGGGCGGATCCTGGTCGGCGGCAAGGAGGTGCGCATCCACGGTGCGCAGGATTCCGAGCGCCTCGGGATCGCCACCATCTACCAGGAGTTCAACCTCGTTCCCGACCTGACCGTCGCCGAGAACATCTTCCTGGGCCGCCAGCCGCGCCGCTTCGGCATGATCGACCGCAAGAAGATGGAGGCGGACGCCGCCGCACTCCTCGAACGCGTGGGCGTGAACGTGTCGCCCCGCGCGCGGGTGCGTGAACTGGGCATCGCCCGGCTCCAGATGGTCGAGATCGCGAAGGCGCTCAGCCTGAACGCGCGCGTGCTCATCATGGACGAGCCGACGGCCGTGCTCACCTCCGAAGAGGTCGAGAAGCTGTTCGCCATCGTGCGCGCGCTGCGCGAGGACGGCGTCGGCGTCGTCTTCATCACCCACCATCTGGAGGAGATCGCCGCTCTCGGGGACCGGGTGACCGTGATCCGCGACGGCAGGAGCGTCGGGCAGGTGCCCGCCTCCACGCCCGAGGACGAGCTCGTGCGCCTCATGGTGGGACGGTCCATCGACCAGCAGTACCCACGTGAACGGCCCGACACCGGCGCGGCGTTGCTCACCGTCGAGGGGCTCACCCGGAATGGGGTCTTCCACGACGTGTCGTTCGAGGTGCGGGCCGGTGAGGTCGTCGGCATCGCGGGGCTGGTGGGAGCCGGCCGTACGGAGGTCGTACGGGCCGTGTTCGGCGCCGACCCCTATGACAGGGGAGCCGTGCGCGTCGCAGGCACTCAGGTGCGCCGGTACGACGTGAACGCCGCGATGGAGGCCGGGATCGGACTCGTGCCCGAGGACCGCAAGGGCCAGGGTCTCGTGCTGGACGCGTCCATCGAGGAGAACCTCGGGCTCGTGACCATGCGGGCCGCGACCCGCGGCGGGCTCGTCGACCGCAAGGGACAGCACGCCGCCGCGGCCAGGGTCGCCGACCAGCTCCGCGTGCGCATGGCCGGTCTGGGCCAGCACGTGCGCACGCTCTCCGGTGGCAACCAGCAGAAGGTCGTCATCGGCAAGTGGCTGCTGGCGAACACCAAGGTGCTCATCCTCGACGAGCCGACGCGCGGTATCGACGTCGGCGCCAAGGTCGAGATCTACCAGCTGATCAACGAACTCACGGCCGCGGGCGCCGCCGTCCTGATGATCTCCAGCGATCTGCCCGAGGTGCTCGGCATGAGCGACCGGGTGCTGGTGATGGCCCAGGGCCGGATCGCGGGCGAACTGACCGCCGACGAGGCGACGCAGGACTCCGTCATGGCGCTCGCCGTCAGCACACCCACCACGTCTGTGAACGAAATGGAGGCCACCCGTGGCCACTGACACGCTCAAGAGCACAGCGGGCGCCGGTGGCGCGGCGGGGGTCCGCAGACTCCTGCTCGACAACGGCGCGCTCACCGCGCTGATCGTCCTCGTCATCGCGATGTCGGCGCTGTCCGGCGACTTCCTGACGACCGACAACCTCCTCAACATCGGCGTCCAGGCGGCCGTCACGGCCATCCTCGCCTTCGGCGTCACCTTCGTGATCGTCTCGGCGGGCATCGACCTGTCGGTGGGTTCGGTCGCCGCGCTGTCCGCCACCGTCCTGGCCTGGAGCGCCACGTCGGCGGGCGTCCCCGTCGCGATAGCGGTGATCCTCGCGATCGCGACCGGCCTCGCCGCCGGACTCGTCAACGGCGTCCTGATCTCGTACGGGAAGCTCCCGCCGTTCATCGCGACGCTCGCCATGCTGTCGGTGGGCCGCGGTCTGTCGCTGGTCATCTCGCAGGGCTCCCCGATCGCGTTCCCGAACTCGGTCTCGCACCTCGGTGACACGCTGGGCGGCTGGCTGCCCGTGCCGGTCCTCGTCATGGTCGTCATGGGCCTGATCACCGCGTTCGTTCTCGGCCGTACGTACATCGGGCGCTCCATGTACGCGATCGGCGGCAACGAGGAAGCGGCCCGTCTGTCGGGTCTGCGGGTGAAGAAGCAGAAGATCGCGATCTACGCGCTGTCGGGTCTGTTCGCCGCGGCCGCGGGCATCGTGCTCGCCGCGCGCCTGTCCTCCGCGCAGCCGCAGGCCGCCAACGGCTACGAACTGGACGCGATCGCCGCGGTCGTCATCGGCGGCGCCTCCCTCGCGGGCGGCACCGGCAAGGCGTCGGGCACGCTGATCGGCGCGCTGATCCTGGCGGTGCTGCGCAACGGCCTCAACCTCCTGTCGGTGTCCGCCTTCTGGCAGCAGGTCGTCATCGGTGTCGTGATCGCCCTGGCGGTGCTCCTCGACACCGTGCGCCGCAAGGCCGGGGCCACCCCCGTGGCCGCCGACACCTCTCCGGGTGGCCGGGGCCGGCAGACGCTGACGTACGCGCTCGCGGCGGTGGTCGCGGTGGCCGTGGTGGGCGGGATGTCCTTCCTGCACGGCGGCTCGTCCTCCACCACGCCGAAGGTGGGACTGTCGCTGTCCACCCTCAACAACCCCTTCTTCGTGCAGATCAAGCAGGGTGCGCAGGCGGAGGCGAAGAAGCTGGGCGTCGACCTGACCGTCACGGACGCGCAGAACGACGCCTCGCAGCAGGCCAACCAGCTGCAGAACTTCACCAGCTCGGGCCTCGGCGCGATCGTCGTCAACCCGGTGGACTCGGACGCCGCGGGCCCGGCCGTGCGGGCCGCGAACAAGGCGGGCGTCCCCGTCGTGGGCGTCGACCGCGGCGTCAACAACGCCAAGACGGCCGCGCTGGTCGCGTCCGACAACGTCGAGGGCGGCAAGCTGGGCGCCAAGGCGCTGGCCGAGAAGCTCGGCGGCAAGGGCAGGATCGTGATCCTGCAGGGTCTGGCCGGCACGTCCGCGAGCCGTGAGCGCGGTGCGGGCTTCGCGGAGGGCCTGAAGGCCTACCCGGGCATCCAGGTCGTCGCCGAGCAGCCCGCCGACTTCGACCGCACCAAGGGCCTCGACGTGATGACGAACCTGCTCCAGGCCCACCCGGACATCCAGGGCGTCTTCGCCGAGAACGACGAGATGGCCCTCGGCGCGATCAAGGCGCTGGGGTCCAAGGCCGGGAAGTCGGTCCAGGTCGTCGGCTTCGACGGTGAGCCGGACGGACTCGCCGCGGTCAAGGCGGGCACGCTGTACGCGTCGGTGGCGCAGCAGCCCTCGCAGCTGGGCCGGATCGCGATCGACAACGCGCTGCAGGCCGCTCAGGGCAAGAAGGTCGACGAAACGGTCATGGTGCCGGTGAAGGTGGTCACGAAGGAGAACGTGGCCGGGTTCACCGGCTGACCCACCCCGTCCGGTCGCCACGGCGGCGGGCCGCGCACCACGCGCGGTCCGCGGCCGTGGCGCCGGATTCACCGCTTTGTCGGATCCACGGGGATCCGCTGGGATCCGTTGGGAGACAGTTCATGTACGACTACGACCTCCTGGTCGTGGGATCGGCCAACGCCGACCTGGTGATCGGGGTCGAGCGGCGGCCCGCGGCCGGGGAGACCGTGCTCGGCTCCGACCTGGCCGTCCACCCGGGCGGCAAGGGCGCGAACCAGGCCGTGGCCGCGGCGCGGCTCGGTGCCCGTACGGCGCTGCTGGCCCGGGTCGGCGACGACGCGCACGGCCGGCTGCTGCTGGACGCGCAGCGCGAGGCCGGCGTCGACACGGTGGGGGTCCTGGTCGGCGGGGCGCCCACGGGCGTCGCACTGATCACGGTGGACCCGTCGGGGGACAACAGCATCGTGGTCTCCCCGGGCGCCAACGGGCGGCTCGCCCCCGAGGACGTACGGGCCGCCCAGAGCCTGCTGCACGCCTCCCGGGTGGTGTCGGCGCAGCTGGAGATCCCGCTGGAGACGGTGGAGGAGGTCGTACGGAACCTGCCGTCCGGCACCCGTTTCGTGCTGAACCCGTCGCCGCCGAGGCCACTGCCCGCCGAGGTGCTGGCGGCCTGTGACCCGCTGATCGTGAACGAGCACGAGGCACGGGTCATCGCGGGCGACGAGCTGGGCGGGGCGCCCGAGGACTGGGCGCGGGCGCTGCTGGCGCTCGGCCCCCGCTCGGTGGTGGTGACGCTGGGCGCGGAGGGCGCCCTCGTTGCGGCCGGCGGTTCGATGACCCGTGTCCCGTCCGTGAAGGTGGACGCGGTCGACACGACGGGCGCGGGCGACGCGTTCACGGCGGCGCTGGCCTGGCGGCTGGGCACGGGCGCGGCGCTGCCCGAGGCGGCGGCGTACGCGGCCCGGGTGGGGGCGGCGGCGGTGACGCGCCCCGGCGCTCAGGAGTCCTACCCCACCGCCGAGGAGGTCGACGCACTGTGCGGTGCCGGCCCGGGGGACACCTCCCGGACCCCCGGCCGAGACGGCGAGCCGGGAGCGTCCCCGCAAGGTGAGTCCCTGTGAAGAAGGCCGGAATCCTGAACCGTCACCTCGCGGGCGCCCTGGCCGAGTTGGGGCACGGGGACGGGGTCCTGATATGCGACGCGGGCATGCCGATCCCTTCGGGCCCCCGGGTCGTGGACCTGGCGTTCCGCGCCGGGGTGCCGTCGTTCGCGGAGGTCCTTGACGGCCTGCTCCAGGAGCTGGTGGTGGAGGGCGCCACGGCCGCGCACGAGGTGCGGGACGCCAACCCGCAGGCCACGGCGTTGTTGGAGTCCCGTTTCCCAGAGCTCGGGCTGGTCCCGCACGAGGAGCTGAAGCGGCTCACGGCCGACGCGCGCCTGGTCGTCCGCACCGGCGAGGCCCGCCCGTACGCGAACGTGCTCCTGCGCTGCGGCGTCTTCTTCTGAATTGGCCGCTCTGGCCGGATACTTCGAGGGGCCCGGTCACTGCCCGGGCCCCTCGGCTTCCCCCACCCCGCCAGAACCCCCGTGATCCCCCCAGATCCCCCCGGGGAGTCCTGACGCCCCTTACGACATGCAGAGGGCGGCAAGGGTTGCCCTCTACGCCGAGGAATTTTCCGCGGGTCCCGCTGCGGGTGGCGCAAGAACTGGCACGGGCTGTGGACAGGGTCGATGATGGAAGAAGAGCAAGAAGGTGATGGATCACGAACGACCATGAGCCGGACAAGGCAGACTCCTCGTCGCGGAAGGCGTCCGCTCCGGAGCGGGTGTCGGCTCCCAAGGCCATGCGGAGCGCGGCCGAACAGCTGACAGAGCTGCTCGGGCGGGCTCCTCAGTCCGTTTCGGCGCTGAGACCGACGGATCAGGGCTGGGAGGCCCTCGTGGAGGTCGTGGAGCTGGAGCGCGTTCCGGACACGAGCAGTGTGATGGCCAGCTACCGGGTCGTTCTGGACCCCGCGGGCAATCTGATGGGCTACGAACAAGTACGCCGCTACACCCGCGCGCAGGTCGACAAAGAGGGCCGCTGACAGCGGCTGACGCCCTTCGCTTGAAGGGACAAAGGATTGTGACTGTGATGCCGCAGGGCGGTGGTCTGCCGGCCGGCGGGGGCGGCGGAGGCTCCGGCAACCTCTACGACGTACTGGAACTGGTTCTCGACCGGGGCCTCGTCATCGACGCATTCGTGCGGTTGTCCCTCATCGGAATCGAGATTCTGAAGGTGGACGCCCGCGTGGTCGTCGCCAGCGTCGACACGTATCTGCGCTTCGCCGAGGCCTGCAACCGGCTGGACCTGGAGTCCGGCCGCAAGGCCCCCGCGACGCTGACGGACATTACCCAGAGCATCACCGAAGGTGGTGCCCGGGGCAAGAGCAAGGGTGCGCTGACCGGCGCGGTGGAGGCGTTCACCGAATCGCTCCAGAAGGGGAGCAAGGAGCGCGAGAGGGAGCCCGAGCACATCGAACGCGGCTCGAGCCACCGCTCCTCGAAGGACCGGGAGGAGTGAGCGAGCCGATGTCGCTGTACGTGTACGCGATCACCAAGGACTCGCATCCGCTGGATCTGGACGGGGCCAAGGGCGTGGGCGAGGCCCCCGCCGAGTTGCGCACCGTCCGCAGCGGCTCGCTGTGCGCCGTCGTCAGTGACGCCCCCCAGGACCTGTCGGTCGCGCGCCGGGACCTGGAGGCGCACAACGAGGTCCAGGGACGTCTGTGGGCAGGCGGCAGCATCCTGCCGCTCGGCTTCGGATACGTCGCGGAGAACGAGGACGCCGTACGCGCCGTGCTGGAGTCGCGGGCCGAGGAGTTCTCCCGGCGTCTGGACGAGCTCACCGGGCGGGCCGAGTTCAACGTCAAGGGCGTGCAGGAAGAGGACGCCCTGCTGCGGACCATCCTCGAGGAGTCCGAGCAGGCCCGGGCGCTGAGCGCGCGGACCCGCGAGGGCGGCAGCTACGAGGACCGGTTGGCACTCGGTCAGCTCATCGCGCAGGAGGTGCAGAGCCGCCAGGACGCGCAGGCCGAGGAGGTCCTCGCCGCGCTGCGGCCGCTCGCACTGTCCGAGAAGGTGTCCCCGCCGTCCAAGCAGTACTTCGTGAACGCGTCCTTCCTGGTGGACGGCGAGCGGACGGAGGAGTTCACACGGGCCGGGCAGGAGCTGGCCGAGCGCCTCGGAGAGGGCATCGAGGTGCGGGTACGGGGGCCGCTGCCGCCGTACAGCTTCGCCTGACCGCCCTGACCGACCGGCCCGGACGGCATGAGGAGGAGGCGCTGTGGGAGGACTGGTCACCGGGATCCTGGGGCTGCCGTTCGCCCCGGTCAAGGGCATCGGCTGGGTGCTCGACAAGGTCGTCAAGACCGCGGAGCAGGAGTACTACGACCCGGCTCCCATCCAGGAGGAGCTGGTGAACCTGGAGCAGGCGCGGACCGAGGGCCGTATCGGCGAGGAGGAGTTCGCGCAACGCGAGGAGGCGCTGCTGCACCACCTGGAGGAGATCAGGGCCTACCACCTGCGGAAGGCGCAGGGCGGGCCGTGACGGTCGGCGAAAGAGAGAAGAGGGAACCATGAACAACGCCAAGATCGGCGCGGCTGTTCTCGGCGGCTATCTGCTGGGCCGGACGAAGAAGGGCAAGCTCGCCCTGAGCCTGGGGGCGGCGCTGGCCGGATCGCGGATGAGGCCCGGGCAGGTCGGCAAGCTGCTCCAGGACTCCCCCGTCCTCGGCAACGTCAGCAAGCAGGTGCGCGGTGAGCTGGCGGGCGCGGGAAAGGCCGCGGCCACCACCGTGCTGTCGGCGAAGGCCGAGAGCCTGGCCGACGCCCTGCACGAACGCACCGTTGGGCTGAAGGAGAAGGCGCACGGCGAGGGCGGGCGCGGTCGGAACGAGGAGACCCGCGACGAGGAAGGCGCGGATGATGAGGAGGACCGGGACGGGGAGGACCGGGACGAGGGCGACCGGGCCAACGGAAGCCGGAGAGAGCGTCGGAGCGGAGCAGGGGAGGAGCCGGGTCGCCGGAGCGAGGGGCGCGAGAAGAAGGCGAAGAGCGGGTCCGCACGATCAAGGAGGCCGGACGATGGCTGAGGGCACCCTCAACAAGGTTCGTGATCAGGTGCAGGGGAACCCTGGTGCGGACCGGCTGAAGGAAGAGCTGGAGGACTACCTGCAGGCCCGGCTCCAGGTGATGCTCGAGGGTATGGGCGAGCGGCTGGGTGAGGGGGCGCGCCGGCTGGCGGAGACGCACGTCGGTCCCGGCATGCTGACCAAGCTCGCCCTCAAGGGCGGCAAGAAGCTCCTCGGAGGCGGAGGCGGAGGCGGAGGCCCGGGGGCGGGGGCGGGCGGGATGCTGTCCAAGGCGAAGGACACGCTGCTCGGCAAGGCCAAGGAGGCGGTGGGCGGAGGCGGCAAGAACAAGCCCGGCGGACCGCAGCGGGGACTGACCATCATCGAGGACGTCGACGTGGGCGTGCCCGCGCGCGAGGCCTACAACCAGTGGACGCAGTTCCCGGACTTCGAACGGTTCGCCAAGGGTGTCGAGGACGTCCGGCAGGAGGACGAGACCACGACCCACTGGCAGGCGAAGATCGCCAAGTCACGTCGCCAATGGCGGGGCGTCGTGACCGAGCAGGTGCCCGACGAGCGCATCGCCTGGACCACGGAGGGCCCCAAGGGCACGAACAAGGGCGTCGTCACCTTCCACCCGCTCGGCGACAACCTCACCAAGGTGCTGCTCGTCCTGCAGTACTACCCCAAGGGCCTCTTCGAGAAGACGGGCAGCCTGTGGCGCGCCCAGGGGCGGCGGACGCGGCTCGATCTCAAGCTCTACCGCTCGTTCGTCATGACCCGCGGTGAGGCCACCGGCGCCTGGCGCGGCGAGATCCGCGACGGGGAGGTGGTCCGCAGCTCGGAGGAGGTCGAGCGCGAGGAAGAGGAGGCAAAGGGCCGCGGGGAGCGCGGAGAGGAACCCGAGGAGCGCCGCGGGGAGCGCGGAGAGGAACCCGAGGAGCGCCGCGGGGAACGCGAAGAGGAACCCGAGGAGCGCCGCGGGGAACGCGAAGAGGAACCCGAGGACCGCGAAGAGGAGCCCGAGGAGCGCCGCCGGGACGAGGAAGAGGAAGACAGAGAAGAGGGACGTCGGGGACGCCGGGACGAGGACGAGGACGAGGAGCCCGAGGAGGAAGAGGGCGACGAGCCCGAGGACGACTCCACCTCCGAGGAGGACGACGAGTGGGAGGGCGAAGACGAGCAACCCGACGACCGCTACGACGAGAGGGAAGCACCCGCAGGGCGTCGGCGCCGCTGATAGCTCCGGGCGCTGAGACGCGCGAGCCCGCCGGTCTCCGCTTCGCCGGCGGCCGGGTGCTCAGGGAAACGAGGTCGAGTGTGCTGTGTCCGATCCCGCCGTCCCCGCGTCGCGGCCCCTGACCCCCTACAGTCAGGGGTCCGGCGGCGCGAACCTGGCCGACATCCTTGAACGCGTGCTCGACAAGGGCATCGTGATCGTCGGCGACATCAAGATCAACCTGCTCGACATCGAGCTGCTCACCATCAAACTCCGGCTTCTGGTGGCCTCCGTGGACAAGGCCCGGGAGATCGGCATCGACTGGTGGGAGCACGACCCGGCGCTGTCTTCCCGCGCCGACGGTCGGCGCAGCCTCCGGGAACAGAACGAGCGACTGCGGACCGAACTGGAGGAGCTGCGCAAACAGCTCGCAGCGTCCCCGCCGCCCGAGCTGTCCGAGGGCAGGTCCGGCCGCCGCAGCCGGCCGCGGGAGGACCGTGCTGACGCCGAACGGGAGCCGCGGCGGGACCGTGACGCCGAGCGGGAGCCGCGGCGGGACCGTGACGCCGAGCGGGAGCCGCGGCAGGAACGTGACGCCGAGCGAGAACGGCGCGCGGAGCCACGACAGGAACGTGACGCCGAGCGAGAACGGCGCGCGGAGCCACGACAGGAACGTGACGCCGAGCGAGAACGGCGCGCGGAGCCACGGCGCACCCGGCGCAGGGCCGATGAGGACGAGGACCGGAGCTGAGGACGGTGGACGAGCAGCTGTGCTACACGTATGCCGTGCTGGGGGCGTCGGCCCTGGACGAGAAGTCGCTCGCGCCTGTCCGGGGCGTGGCCGACGCCGCCGTCACCCTGGTCCGCCACGGCCAGGTGGCGGCCGCGGTCAGCGCGGTGCCCGCGCCCGAGTTCTCGGAGGCGGCCCTGAGGGCCGGTCTCGAGGACCTGCGGTGGCTGGAGGCGACGGCCCGGGCGCACCACTTCGTGATCGAGACGCTGGCCGGGCACACCACGGTCCTTCCGCTGCGGCTGGCCACCGTCTACCTGGACGAGAGCCGGGTACGGGAGATGCTGGCCGGGCGGGAGACGGAGTTCGCCGCACTCCTCGACCGGCTCGCCGCGCACGTGGAGTGGGGTGTGAAGGTCTACGTCGAGGCACCGCCCGAGGCACCGCCCGCCCAGGCGCCCACCGGCGCCCCGGCGGGCGAGGAGAACCCGGGGCGGGCGTATCTGCGCAGCCGTCGGCACCAGCGGCAGGAGCGCGAGGACGCGTGGCGGCTGGCCGAGGAGGCCGTACGGCGCACCGAGGAGCAGGCCCGGGGTCTGGCGGTGGAGCGCACCCGGCACCGGCCGCAGCAGGCCGGCCTCGCGCAGGTGCCGGGCGAGAACATCGCCAACGACGCCTATCTGGTCCCGCGCCGGCGGTCCGAGGAGTTCCGCGACCGGATGCTGCACGCCGCCGACGGCCTGCCCGGGGTCCGGGTGGACGTCACCGGGCCGTGGGCGCCGTACTCCTTCACCGCGCCCCTCGCGCCCGACGCGCCGGAAGGGGCCGGGCAACGGTGAGCGGGTACGGCCCCTTCGACGACCGCCCGGTCGCTCAGCCGCAGGTGGCGCTGATCGACCTGCTGGACCGGCTGCTGAGCGGCGGTGTGGTGCTGACCGGCGATCTGGTGCTGTCCATCGCCGACGTCGACCTGGTGCGGATCTCGCTGCGCGCGGTGATCGTCGCGATCCGCGAGGAGCTGGACGAGCAGTGGGCGACGTTCCTGCCCCCGGGGCACTCCGCGCTTCCGGTCTACGGGAGCCACGGTGACGGGCCCGGCTGACGGCCCGGGCGCGGACCGGCTGCGGGAGGTGGCCGAGGCCGCGACCCGGGCGTTCTCCCTGCTGCCCGCCCGCCCGGACGAGGTTCCCCCGCTCTCGGCCGACCGGGGCGGGGGCGTCGCGCGCCGTCTGCACGCCGACCCGGAGACGGTGGAACGGGACCTCGTCAAACTGGTCCTCACCATCGTCGAGTTGCTGCGCCAGCTGATGGAACGGCAGGCCCTGCACCGCGTCGACGAGGGTGACCTCACCGAGGAGCAGGAGGAACGGCTCGGACTGACCCTGATGCTCCTGCACGACCGGATGGCCGACCTGTGCGACCAGTACGGCCTCACCATGGCCGACCTCAACATCGACCTGGGCCCGCTGGGCACGCTGCTTCCGCCCTGAGGGCCTGTGAGCGGACCTGGCCGCGCGGCCCCGTCCACCCGGGGGACGTCACCGGATCACGTGCTCCACGAACCGCTCCACCGTATCCGCGAGGACCTCCCGGCCATCCCGCGCCCACAGCCCGTCGTTGAACAACTCGACCTCGATGGGACCGGTGTAGCCCGCGGACTCCACGTACCCCTTCCACTCGCGCATGTCGACCGCGCCGTCGCCGATCTGCCCGCGGCCGTTGAGGACGCCCTCCGGCAGCGGAGTGGTCCAGTCGGCGAGTTGGAAGGTGTGGATCCGGCCGCCGGCGCCCGCGCGGGCGATCTGCTCGGGGGCCGTGTCGTCCCACCAGATGTGGTACGTGTCCACCGTCACCCCCACCTGCTCCGCGGGGAAGCGCTCGGCCAGGTCCAGGGCCTGGGCCAGGGTCGAGACCACACAGCGGTCCGAGGCGTACATCGGGTGGAGCGGCTCGATGGCCAGCCGCACACCGCGCTCGGCCGCGTACGGGCCCAGTTCCGCGAGCGCGTCCGCGATCCGCTCGCGCGCCCCGCGCAGGTCCCTGGAGCCGGCCGGGAGCCCGCCCGAGACCAGGACCAGCGTGTCCGTGCCCAGTGTGGCCGCCTCGTCGACCGCCCGGCGGTTGTCGTCGAGGGCGCGCGCCCGTTCCTCGGGGTCGATCGCGGTGAAGAAGCCGCCCCGGCACAGGGTCGTCACCGTCAGCCCGGCGTCGCGGACCAGCTTCGCCGTCGCCTCCAGGCCGTGGGACTGCACGGGCTCCCGCCACAGGCCAACGCCCCGCACGCCCAACTCCTGGCAGGCATCCACCAGTTCGGACATGGACAGCTGCTTCACCGTCATCTGGTTGATGGAGAACCGCTCCGGTGCCGTGCTCACTGGGCCACTCCGTACAGGGACAGCAGCGTCTTCATGCGGGCCTCGGCCAGCTCCGGGTTCGGGAACAGGCCGAGGCCGTCGGCGAGTTCGTACGCCTTGGTGACGTGCGGCAGCGAGCGCGCCGACTGCAGGCCGCCGACCATCGTGAAGTGCTCCTGGTGGCCCGCGAGCCAGGCCAGGAACACCACGCCCGTCTTGTAGAAGCGGGTGGGCGCCTGGAACAGGTGGCGGGACAACTCCACCGTGGGATCCAGGAGTTCCCGGAAACCCTTCACGTCACCGGTGTCCAGGACCCGTACCGCCTCGGCGGCCAGCGGGCCGAGCGGGTCGAAGATGCCGAGCAGGGCGTGGCTGAAGCCCTGCTCGTCGCCGGCGATCAACTCGGGGTAGTTGAAGTCGTCACCGGTGTAGCAGCGCACGCCCTGTGGGAGGCGGCGGCGCAGGTCGATCTCGCGCTGGGCGTCGAGCAGGGAGATCTTGACGCCGTCCACCTTGTCCGGGTGGGCGGCGATGACCTCCAGGAACACGTCCGTGGCGGCGTCCAGGTCGCTCGAGCCCCAGTAACCCTCCAGGGCCGGGTCGAACATCGGGCCGAGCCAGTGCAGGACGACGGGTTCGGCGGCCTGGCGCAGCAGGTGGCCGTAGATCTCCAGGTGCTCCTCGGGGCCCCTCGCCGTGGCGGCCAGGGCGCGGGACGCCATGAGGATCGCCTGCGCGCCCGCCTCCTCCACCACGGCGAGCTGCTCCTCGTACGCCTTGCGGATCTCCTCAAGGGAGCCGGCGGCGAGCTGGTCGGTGCCGACCCCGCAGGCGATCCGCCCGCCGACCGCCTTCGCCTCCGCGGCGGACCGGCGGATCAGCTCGGCCGCGCCCGCCCAGTCCAGGCCCATCCCGCGCTGCGCGGTGTCCATGGCCTCCGCGACGCCGAGCCCGTGCGACCACAGATGGCGGCGGAAGGCGAGCGTGGCGTCCCAGTCGACGGCTGCGGGCGAGTCGGGGGAGACGTCCGCGTACGGGTCCGCGACGACGTGCGCCGCCGAGAAGACCGTACGGGAGGTGAACGGCGTGCCGGAGGTGAGGGCGAGCGGCTCGCGACGCGGCTCGTACGCCCTGAGCCGCCCGCTCGCGTCGGGGAGGTGGATGGTCACAGGGAGATCTCCGGTACGTCGATACGACGGCCCTCGGCCGAGGACTGCAGCCCCAGTTCGGCGAGCTGGACGCCGCGGGCGCCGGCCAGCAGGTCCCAGTGGTAGGGGGCGTCGGCGTAGACGTGCTTGAGGAACAGCTCCCACTGGGCCTTGAAGCCGTTGTCGAACTCGCCGTTGTCCGGGACCTCCTGCCACTGGTCGCGGAAGACCTCGGTGGCGGGGATGTCGGGGTTCCACACGGGCTTGGGGGTCGCCGAGCGGTGCTGCACGCGGCACTTGCGCAGTCCGGCGACCGCCGAGCCCTCGGTGCCGTCCACCTGGAACTCCACCAGCTCGTCGCGGATGACGCGCACCGCCCAGGAGGAGTTGATCTGGGCGATCGCGCCGCCCTCCAGCTCGAAGACGCCGTAGGCGGCGTCGTCGGCCGTGGCGTCGTAGGGCTTGCCGTTCTCGTCCCAGCGCTGCGGGATGTGGGTGGTCGCCAGGGCCTGTACGGACTTCACGCGGCCGAACAGCTCGTGCAGCACGTACTCCCAGTGCGGGAACATGTCGACGACGATGCCACCGCCGTCCTCGGCACGATAGTTCCAGGAGGGGCGCTGGGCGGGCTGCCAGTCGCCCTCGAACACCCAGTAGCCGAACTCGCCGCGCACCGAAAGGATCCGACCGAAGAAGCCGCCGTCGATGAGCCGCTTCAGCTTCAGCAGGCCGGGCAGGAAGAGCTTGTCCTGGACGACGCCGTGCCTGACGCCCTTCTCATGGGCGAGGCGGGCCAGTTCCAGGGCGCCCTGAAGGCCCGTGGCCGTCGGCTTCTCGGTGTAGATGTGCTTGCCGGCCGCGATCGCCTTCTTGATCGACTCCTCGCGGGCGGAGGTGACCTGCGCGTCGAAGTAGATATCGACGGCCGGGTCGGCGAGGACCGCGTCCACGTCCGTCGACCAGTGTTCCAGGCCGTGCCGCTCGGCGAGCGCCTTCAGGGCGGGCTCGCGGCGGCCGACGAGGACCGGCTCGGGCCACAGCACGGCACCGTCACCCAGGTCGAGGCCGCCCTGCTCGCGGAGGGCCAGGATGGAACGGACGAGGTGCTGGCGGTAGCCCATGCGCCCCGTCACGCCGTTCATGGCGATCCGCACCGTCTTGCGTGTCACGTCGATCCCTTCGTACGCGTCCGGCGCCTCGTACGCTCTGGGGCGAGCGTGACAGCAAGCGCTTTCTATACACGAAGACGCTAGCCTCTGTGCGGCGGCTCGGACAAGACCGCGGGGCCGACGAGATGCACGTGTCCGCATACATCGTCACAAGAGGTGACACGACGGACACGGGGCCGTGAAGTCGGCCGGTCCGGGAGCGTGAAGTCGGTCGGTCCGTCGAACACGATGAACCGCGGGCCTGTACACGGGTGTCTGTAGAGCTGTAGATGGATCTCGGCGGATGTCGGTGGATGTCGGTGAACGGACACGACGGGCACCGCCGAGGGGACGGGTACGACGAGACACGCGACCGGAGGACGACGACGATGACGGTGACCCTGGCGGACGTGGCGGCGCGCGCGCAGGTGTCGCCCGCCACCGTGTCGCGCGTGCTGAACGGGAACTATCCCGTGGCGGCGTCGACCCGGGAGCGGGTGCTGCGCGCGGTGGACGAGCTGGACTACGTCCTCAACGGCCCGGCGAGCTCGCTGGCGGCGGCCACCTCCGACCTGGTCGGGATCCTGGTCAACGACATCGCCGACCCCTTCTTCGGAATCATGGCGAGCGCGATCCAGTCGGAGATCGGGGGCCCGGGCGGACGGGCCGGCGGCGAACGGCTGGCCGTGGTGTGCAACACGGGCGGCTCGCCGGAGCGGGAGCTGACGTATCTGACGCTGCTGCAGCGGCAGCGGGCGGCGGCCGTGGTGCTCACCGGTGGCGCGGTGGAGGTCAGGGCGCATGTGGAGGCCGTGGGCGCGAAGCTGCGCAAGCTCGCGGCGGCGGGGACCCGGGTGGTGCTGTGCGGCCGGCCACCGGCGCCCGAGGCGATCGCCCTCACCTTCGACAACCGCGGCGGCGGCCGGCAGCTCACCGAGCACCTGATCGGGCTCGGGCACCGACGGCTCGGCTACATCGCCGGCCCGGAGGAGCGCACGACGACGCGGCACCGCCTGGAGGGTCACCGGGAGGCACTGGCCGACGCCGGGATCGAGGACGACCCGCGCCTGACGGTGCACGGCCGCTACGACCGCCGGGCCGGTTACGAGGCGACGCTGGAACTGCTGCGCCGGGACCCGTCGCTCACGGCGATCGTCGCCGCGAACGACACGGTGGCGCTGGGTGCGTGCGCGGCCCTGCGGGACTCCGGGCTGCGCATCCCCGACGACGTGTCGGTGGCGGGCTTCGACGACCTCCCGTTCGCGATCGACGCGGTACCGGCCCTGACGACGGTCCGCCTCCCGCTCTCGGAGGCGGGGGCCCGCGCGGGCCGTATCGCGATGGGACGCGAGGAGCCGCCGCCGGGCGGGATCGCGACGGTGCGGGGCGAGTTGATGGTGCGGGGTTCCACGGGGGCGCCGCGGGGGTAGGCGCGTACGGGGTCCTCGGGCGCGCCGCGCGGCCGGTCGCACCCGAGTGTCGCCGACGGGCGCTCCCCACACGTGCCGAGTAGGGTCCATGAGCATGAAGCTCGCGTTCTCCACCCTCGGTGTCCCCGGCCTGCCCATACCCGACGTGGTCCACCTCGCGGCCACCCACGGCTACCACGGTGTCGAACTGCGCGCGCATCCCGACGAGCCCGTGCACCCGGGCATCGGCCCCGCCGAACGGGCCGACGCGGCCGCCGCGTTCAAGGCGGCCGGTGTCGAGGTCCTGGGGCTCGCGGGGTACGCACGCGTGGCCGCGCCCGGTGACGACGCGCCGGTCCTGGCGGAGATCCGCGACCTCCTCGACCTGGCACGCGACGTGGGCGCCCCCTTCGTCCGCGTCTTCCCCGGAGGCGGCACCGAGCAGAGCCCGGAAGAGGCCGACGCGGCGGCCGCCCGGCGCCTGGGCACCGCCGCCGAGTACGCCGCCGACGCCGGTGTACGGATCCTGCTGGAGACGCACGACTCGCACCGCACCGGCGCGGACGCCCTGCGTGTCCTCGGCACGGTCGGCCACCGGAACGCGGGCGCGCTGTGGGACGTGATGCACACCTGGCTGGGCGGCGAGCAGCCGCAGGAGACGTACGCGGCGCTGTCCCCCTACCTCGGCTACGTCCAGGTCAAGGACATCGCGTCCGCCGACGACAAGACACCGCTGCCGCTCGGCTCCGGCGTCCTCCCGCTCGCCGAGTGCGTGGAGGTCCTCTCCCGCCACGGGTGGGACGGCTGGCTGTGCTGGGAGTACGAGAAGCGCTGGTACGAGTCGGCGACACCACTGCCGGAGCTGCTGGGCGCGGGGCGGGAGCACCTGGGGCGGCTGCTGAACGAGTCGGCGTAGGAAGCCGGCTCGACGAGTCGGCGTAGCGCCCCTGTCCGGCGGCCGCCGTTGTCCGGTGGCCGCCGGACAAGGCGCGCCCGTTGGCCTCACGCGCCGTGCCCCGCGACATGCGACCCGCCGTCGGCTCATGAGCCTGGCCCGTACGCTGCGCGACCGGACTACGCCGGACGTGCCGTGAGGCGCGCCGAGCCGTCCAGGCACCACTCCAGTACGGCGGGCCAGGGGCCGTAACCGGCGTCCAGGTCGAGATGGGCGGCGCCGGGGATGAGCTCCGTCGGGATGCCGAGGGGGTCACCGAAGGCGGTGCGCGCGCCCTCCGGGCAGTACGGGTCGTCGTCGCCCGCGACGAGACGGGTGGGCGCGGGCTGCGTCAGGCTGTCCGTGGGCGGCGGGGCGAAGGCTGCCACCTCCCGGTGCCGTACGAGGAAGGAGGCGGACGGCGGGGCGACGAGCAGTACGCGGTCCATGTCGAGGCCCTTCACCCCGCGCGCCACGGCGTGCAGCCACAGCACGGCGGACAGGCTGTGGGCGACGACGACACGCTCCGGGCCGGCGCCCGGCAGCTCGTCGAGGTGGCGGGACAACTCCGCGAGCCACACCTCGAGTTCGGGATCGTCGGGGTCGGGCAGCTGCGGATAGGTGACGTGGTGGCCGAGTTCGGTGAGCCGGTCGGCCAGCCAGTGCTGCCAGTGGTCCTTCGGGCGGTGGTTCTGCCAGCCGTGGAGGATGAGATAGGCGCTCATGCGGCGATCGTTTCCGATCGGCACCGACAGGTCCAGTTCTCGAACGCCTTGATCGGATCCACCTTACTCAACGACGCCCGTCGGCCACCCGGACCCTGCCGCCTCCCGGTGCCCGTCGGCCACCCGGACCTGCCGCCTCCCGGAGTGCGACAGATCCGCCGGTTGTGTTGCACTGACAGCCGCACCCACCCCGCCCCGGCCGTGCCCCCACAGTGGAAGCCACTGATGCCCGGACCGCTCCTACCTCACCGTCTCCCCCGCCGCCTGGGCCGACTTCCTCGCCACCCTCGCCTCCAGCAGCGAGCGGCACTCCGGCCACTCCTCCGCCGTGATCGAGTAGATCGCGGAGTCCCGGAGCCGGCCCTCCTCGCCCGGCGCCCAGGAGCGGGACCAGTTGCGCAGGACGCCCTCGAAGCGGGCGCCCACGCTCTGGATCGCCGCGCGGGAGCGGCTGTTGCGGGCGTCGGTCTTCAGGTCGACGCGGGCCACGCCCCACTCCTCGAACGCGTGGCGGAACAGCAGGAGTTTGGCCTCGGCGTTGACGCCCGTGCCCTGGGCGGAGCGGGCGAGCCAGGTGAAGCCGACCTCGATGGCGTCGAGCCGGTCCTCCGTGTGCCAGGAACGCGGGTCCCAGTACGCCGTGGCACCGACCGCTCGCCCCGTGGCCAGGGAGATCTGCGCGTACGGGGCGAGCCGGCCCGCCGCCGCACGGCCGAGCTGGGCGTCGATGTACGCCCCGACCTCGTCCGCCCTCGGCACCCACGTGAACGCGTACGTGTCCCGATCCTCGCCCGCCGCCACCGCCAGGTCGGCCGCGTGCCGGTGCTCCAGCGGCTCCAGACGCACGAGCGCGCCCTCCAGGACCGGCCCCTCCAGCTCGAACGTCAACGCTCTCCGCCCCTCAGTCCGGCAACCCCGCCCGCAGTTCCGCGAACACCTCGTGGAAGTCCGGGAAAGTCTTCCGCACGCACCCGGGGTCGTCGAACGAAATACCGGGCACCCGAAGGCCCATCACCGCGAAGGACATCGCGATGCGGTGGTCCCCGTACGTCTTGATGTCCGTACCCACCGGCGCCCCCGGCGCGATCTCGATCCAGTCCGGACCCGTGGCCACCCCCACTCCCAGCCGCCGCAGGTTCTCCGCGCAGGCCTCCAGGCGGTCGCACTCCTTCACCCGGGTGTTCGCGACGTCCTCGACACGGACCGGACCGGAGGCGAACGGGGCGATCGCCGCGAGGGTCGGCATCGTGTCGGAGATGTCCCGCATGGTGACCGTCAGGCCCCTCGCCTCGCCCGTCCCGCGCACCGTCGTACGGTCCGCGGCCACCTCCACGTCCACTCCCATCCGCCGCAGTACGTCCACGAACCCCAGGTCTCCCTGAAGCGCGCCCGCCCCCAGCCCCGGCACCGTCACCTCGCCGCCCGTCACGGCCGCCGCCGCGAAGAAGTAGCTCGCGGTGGAGGCGTCCGGCTCGATCGAGTACGTCGTGGCGCGGTAGCCCCCGGACGGGACGACGAACACGTCCCCCTCGCGCCGCACCTCCGCCCCGAACGCCCGCATCATCGCGACCGTGAGGTCGACGTACGGCGCCGACACCAGATCCGTCACCGTGATGCGCAGGCCCTGACGTGTCAGCGGGCCGAGGAGGAGCAGGGCCGTGAGGTACTGGGAGGACTGGCCGGCGTCCAGCACCACCTCGCCGCCCGCCACCCCGGCCGCCTCGACCGTCAGCGGGTGGTGGCCCTCCGCCTCCTCGTGCCGCAGCCGTACGCCCAGGTCGCGCAGGGCCCGGGTCAGGGGGCCGAGGGGGCGGCGCCGCATCTGCGGCGAGGCGTCGAAGCGGTAGGTGCCGTGGCCCGTGGCGACCAGGGCCGGCAGGAAGCGGGCCGTGGTCGCGCCGTACCGGCAGTACACGTCCGCCTCCGTGACGGCGGGACCCTGCGGGCGGCCGTCCACGTGCCAGGCCTCGGGGGTCTGTCCGACGCGGTAGCCGAGGGTGCGCAGGCCCTCGGCGAAGCCCTCGGTGTCGTCCGACCGCAGCGGCCGTACGAGCGTGGTGACTCCGTCGGCCGCGGCGGCCAGGAAGAGCGCGCGGGCGGTGATGGACTTGGAACCGGGGATCTCGACTACGGGCATGGGCTCATGCTGGCTCGGTGATCGGCTCGCCTGCTGGAACGTCCGCCGACTGGACCTCCTTCGTACGGACCCCCTTCGAACGGACCCCCTTCGAACGGACCCTCTTCGCCGGGGCCAGGGACGTCAGCGCCACCCCGCCCACCAGCAGTGCCGCCGCGCCCCAGCGCAGCGGGCTGATCGGTTCGCCCAGGAACAGGGCCGCTGACGACATGCCGAAGACCGGGACCAGGAGGGAGAACGGGGCGACCGTGGACGCGGGGTGACGGCGCAGCAGCCAGCCCCAGGCTCCGAAGCCGAAGACCGTGGTGATCCAGGCGACGTAGAGGACGATGCCGGCGCCCTGCCAGTCGAGGGCGCGCAGCGCGGCGAGGTCACGGGACGGGCCCTCCGTGAGGAGGGACAGGCAGAGCAGGGGCAGGACCGGCACCGTGCTCACCCACACCATGAAGTTCAGGGGGTCCGGCGGGGACGCCTTGCGGGTGAGGACGTTGGACAGACCCCAGCAGGCCGCCGCCACTATGACCAGGGCGAACGCGCCGAGCGGACCGGCCGTTCCCTCGTCGACGGCGGCGAGGGCGACGCCGCCGAGGGCCACCGCCATGCCCAGCGCCCTCAGGCGCGTGGGGCGTTCACCGAGGAGTGCGAAGGCCATGAGCGCCGTGAACACGGCCTGGATCTGGAGGACCAGGGAGGACAGGCCGGCGGGCATCCCGGCGGCCATGCCGAGGAACAGCAGCCCGAACTTCGCCACGCCCAGCACCAGGCCCACCGCCACGATCCACTTCCACGCCACCTTGGGGCGGCCCACGAGGAAGACGGCGGGGACGGCCGCGGCCAGGAAGCGCAGGGCCGAGAACAGCAGCGGCGGGAAGTGGCCGAGGCCGAGTTCGATGACGGTGAAGTTGACGCCCCAGACGGCGGCGACGACGACGGCGAGAGACAGGTGTGCGGGTCGCATGCGTCGAGCATCACGTGCAGCAACCGTGAAGCACCAGCGATGATTGCTGCATGGTTGGATGAAGCGTCTCTAATCCCAGGGGGCCATCTTGCTCGATCTTCAGCGCCTGCGTGCCCTGCACGCCGTCTCCGTCCACGGCACGGTCGGCGCCGCGGCCACCGCGCTCGGCTACACCCCGTCCGCCGTCTCCCAGCAGATCGCCAAGTTGGAGCGGGAGACCAGGACCGTGCTGCTCGAACGGGAGGGGCGCGGCGTACGGCTCACCGACGAGGCTCTGCAACTGGCCGCCACCGCACAGGAGTTGATGGCGATCGTGGAGCGTGCCGAGACCGAGCTGGAGGAGCGGCGGGGGCTGCCCGCCGGGCGGCTGACGGTGGCGGCGTTCGCGTCGGCCGCGCGGGGGCTGATGCCGGGGGTGCTCGCGGATCTGGCGCGCCGGCATCCCGCCCTGGACACCCGGCTGACCGAGGTGGACCCGCATCTGTCCGTCGACCTGGTGGCCAAGGGCGTGGTGGACGTCGCCGTGGCGCACGACTGGGACATCGCGCCGCTGCCCGCCCCGGAGGGGGTGGAACAGGCGGTCATCGGAGACGACCTGTGCGATCTGCTGGTGCCCGCCGGCCACCGTTTCGCCGGGCGGACGGCGGTGCGCCGCGAGGAGCTGGGCGGTGAGCGGTGGATCTGCCAGCCTCCGGGCCGGGTCTGCCACGAGTGGCTGGTGCGGACGCTGCGCGCGGCCGGGCACGAGCCCGAGGTGGTCCACCAGGCCGACGAGAACCCGACCCTGGTCGCCCTGGTCGCCGCCGGACTCGGTATCGCCCTGATCCCGCGGCTGGGCCGGGGCCCGCTGCCCGAGGGGGTCGTCGAGGTGCCCCTGGACCCCATGCCCGTACGGCATCTGTACGCGCTGTGGCGCAGGGGTGCGGCCCGGCGGCCGGCGATCGCCGAGACCGTACGCACCCTCCAGCACCACTGGCCCACCGTGTCGGCGCACACGCCCCGTTGACCACCCGCGTACCGACTTCCGGCGTCCGGCCGTTTCCGGGGAACCCGACCCGGTGCGCCTTCGTCCCATGGGCAGGTTGCCGGATGAGTCTCCGCGCTGCGGTGTCGGCCCTCGCTGCTGGCTGCGATCGCTGACCACCCTCTCCGCCGCACGCGGCCGGCAGCACGCCGCCATCGGCGCGCCCCCCTCCAACAGCGCCGATGGCGGCCCCTTATGTGCGGTACCTCATGTGCGGCGCCTTGACCGGCAGAAACTTCCCGGATATTGGTGACTCCTCGGAAGTTTCCTTCAGCGTTCTCCTCCGGAAGGAGCGCACGTGCACGACTCCGGCACGGGAAGCACCGCACAGCCCTCCAGACGCACGGTCCTCGCCGCCACCGCGGGCCTGACGGCGGCCCTCGCCCTCACCCCGGGTGCCGCTCGGGCCGCCGGGTACGACGACGAACGGCTCAAGGGCCTGATCTCCCGCATGTCGCTCGAGGAGAAGGCCGGCCAGCTCTTCGTGATGCGGGTCTACGGCCACTCGGCGACCGCCCCCGACCAGACCGACATCGACGCCAACCTCAAGGAGATCGGCGTCCGCACGGCCGCCGAGCTGATCGCCAGGTACCGCGTCGGCGGCATCATCTACTTCACCTGGGCGCACAACACCCGTGATCCCCGGCAGATCGCCGACCTGTCCAACGGCATCCAGAAGGCGTCGCTCGACCAGCCCCGCGGACTGCCCGTGCTCATCGCCACCGACCAGGAGCACGGGATCGTCGCCCGCGTGGGCAGGCCCGCGACCCTGTTCCCGGGCGCGATGGCGATCGGAGCCGGTGGCTCCCGGGCCGACGCGCAGACCCTGGGCCGGATCGCCGGGGCCGAGCTGCGCGCTCTCGGCATCAGCCAGGACTACTCCCCCGACGCGGACGTGAACGTCAACCCGGCCAACCCGGTCATCGGCGTCCGGTCCTTCGGTGCCGACCCGGAGGCGGTGGCGGAACTGGTCGCCGCGGAGGTGAGGGGCTATCAGTCCTCCCGCGTCGCGGCGACCGCCAAGCACTTCCCGGGCCACGGCGACACCGCCGTCGACAGCCACTACGGCTTCCCGGTCATCACACACAGCCGCGAGCTGTGGGAGAGGCTGGACGCGGTGCCGTTCCGGGCGGCGGTCCGGGCCGGGATCGACGCCGTCATGACCGCGCACATCATGGTGCCCGCGCTCGACGACTCGGGCGACCCCGCGACCCTCTCCCGCCCCATCGTCACCGGCATCCTGCGCGAGGAGCTCGGCTACGACGGGGTCGTGGTGACCGACTCGCTGGGCATGGAAGGCGTACGGCAGAAGTACGGCGACGACCGTGTGCCCGTGCTCGCCCTCAAGGCGGGGGTCGACCAGCTGCTCAACCCGCCGAACCTGGACCTCGCCTGGAAGGCGGTACTGGACGCGGTGCGGGCCGGCGAGCTGACCGAGGCCCGGCTGGACGAGTCGCTGCTGCGCATCCTGCGCCTGAAGGCGAGGCTGGGGCTGCTGGAGCAGCCGTACGTGACCGGGGCCGGCGTCGAGCGGACCGTCGGCACCCCGGAGCACCTGCGCACCGCCGACCGCATCGCGGACCGCACGACCACGCTGCTGGTCAACAAGGAGCGTCTGCTGCCGCTCTCGCGCCGAACCCGCCCCCGGCTGCTGGTGGCCGGGGCGGACCCGGCGTCCCCGACCGGCACCGACGGACCGCCCACCACCGTGCTGGCGAACGCCCTGACCGAGCTGGGCTTCACGACGACCGCGCTGTCCACCGGCACCGCCCCCTCGGCGGCGACGATCGGGAAGGCGGTGACGGCGGCGGGGGACGCGGACGCGGTGGTCGTGGCCACGTACAACGTGAGCGCGACCAGTTCCCAGCGGACGTTGGTGAACCGGCTGGCCGCCACCGGGAAGCCGGTGATCGCCCTCGCCGTCCGGAATCCGTACGACGTCGCCCAACTCCCGGACGTCGGCGCGTTCCTGGCGTCGTACTCCTGGACGGACGTCGAACTGCGCGCCGCGGCACGGGTGATCGCGGGCCGGGTGAGGCCGCACGGGAGGCTGCCGGTGCCGGTGCAACGGGCGGACGACCCGGCGCAGGTGCTGTACCCGATCGGGTACGGGCTGTCGTACTAGCCGTACGCCGGGAACCGGGCACCCCGCCCCCAAATGTCGCAAAGCGCCCGAGACGTCTGGCGTGGGCCGTGGCCGCGGGTCACGCTGGACGTGGGTGGACCGGGGGTTTGGCGATGCGAGGGACGCGAGCGTTGCTGGGTGCGCTGCTGGCCGCTGCGCTGGCGGTGGGCGGACTCTCCGGGTGCCAGACGGTGTCGGGGGCGGCGAGGGACCGGCCGAGCGGGCGTGTCACGTCGCCGGCGCCGTCCGGGTTCGGCGCCGAGTTCCTCGCCGCGGACGAGTGCAGTTCCTTCGGCACGACCAGCTTCACGGAAGTGCCGTGCACGAGCGAACTGGCCGCCGCCCGGGTGGTCGCCCGCTACGACGGCGACCCGGCGCAGGGCCCCGCGTGCCCCGCGACCACGGACTTCGTGCTGCACATCAGCCCCTCCGGGGCGGTGCGGCGCGGCTATGCGTGCATGCGGAACCTGGAGCCGCCGCACCCGGGCGACCCCGGTGGCGGGGGCGGCCCGCGCACGATCGTCGGGGACTGCGTGTACGGCGCGGGCAAGGGCGAGGTCCGGGAGACGGCCTGCGACGGCAGGGGCGGGCACACGCCCGAGTACAGGGTGACGTCGGCGGTCGCGCGCCGCTCGCAGTGCCCGCCGTCGACGGCGCTCTACGTCCAGTTGGGTGGCAGCAGACCGGTGGGGTGCGCCCTGGGGCTGTGAGCGCGGGGGCGCGTCAGCAGAGGGTCCATCCGGAGCTGACCGATCCAGAGCCCACGGAGCCGCGGATCCACACGCACCGATGGCCGGCGTGCACGGTGACGGGCCCGGCGTGGTGCGTGTACTGCCCGATGTCGACCGCGGGACGGCTGCCGCGCGCCTGCACGCTCACCGACATGGTCTTCCTGCCGGAGGCCCGCTTGGCGAAGGTCACCGCGCACACATAGCCGTCGCGCTTGTAGACCTGCACGGAGCCGGTGGAGAACGAGAGCGTACTAACCTTGCGTCCCGAGCAGTAGCCGGCCGCCTCCGCGTGTCCCGGGCTCGCCAGCGCGAGCAGCCCGGACGCCGTCAGTACGGTGATGCCGAGCGCCAGGCGCCGGCGTATCGCACTCTTGTCCACCTTTGTGGTCCCTCCCCGCGACGATGAGCGTACTGCTGTACGGACGCATGGCGTACGGCAGATGGTTGCATGACGGTGGGGCACACAGGCGCACATTTTCGAACGCTTGGGGCAATCTCCGCAGAATTTCCTGGATTCGACGGGGCGTCAGGCCGAGGAGCCGACCGGCTCCTCCTGCCCCGGTTCCGGCGCCCCCACGAACGTCCGCCACAGGTCGGCGTACCGCCCGCCGCGGCGCAGCAGTTCCTCGTGGGTGCCGTCCTCCGCGATGCGGCCGTGGTCCATCACCACCACCCGGTCGGCGCGGGCGGCCGTGGTCAGGCGGTGCGCCACGATCAAGGTGGTGCGCGCGTAAGCGCTCGATGAGGGGTGGTGGTCGGGCGACGGGTGGGCCGTACGGCGGCCGGCGAGGCGGTCCGTGGCCTGGTTGACCTGGGCCTCGGTGGCCAGGTCGAGTGCGGCGGTCGCCTCGTCGAGCAGCAGGACGTCGGGGTCCACCAGTTCCGCGCGGGCCAGCGCGATCAACTGCCGCTGTCCGGCGGACAGGTTGCGGCCGCGCTCGGCGACCTCGTGCAGATAGCCGCCCTCGAGGCGGGCGATCATGTCGTGCGCGCCGACCGCCCGGGCCGCGGCCTCCACCTCGGCGTCGGTCGCGTCCGGACGCCCGTACGCGATGGCGTCCCGGACGGTCCCCTGGAACAGGTACGCCTCCTGCGGGACCACGCCGAGCCGGTGCCGGTACGAGGTCAGGTCCAGCGAGCGCAGATCGGTGCCGTCGACCAGCACCCGGCCGCGCGTGGGGTCGTAGAAACGGGCGACGAGCTTGACCAGGGTCGACTTGCCCGCGCCGGTCTCGCCGACGAACGCGACGGTCTGCCCGGCCGGGATCGTCAGGTCCACGCCGGTCAGCGCCTCCTCATCGTCGCCGTAGGCGAAGTGGACGCCCTCGAAGGCGATGTCGCCGCGCAGCGACAGCACCTCCAGCGGCTCCTCGGCGGCCTTCGTGGTGGTGGGCTCCTGGAGGAGTTCCTGGATGCGGCCCAGCGACACCGTGGCCTGCTGGTAGCCGTCGAACACCTGGGAGAGCTGCTGCACCGGCGCGAAGAACAGGTCGATGTACAGCAGGTACGCGACCAGGGCACCCGTCGTCAGCGTCCCGGCCTCCACCCGGTGGGCGCCCGCGATCATCACGGACGCCGCGGCCACCGACGACAGCAGCTGCACGAACGGGAAGTAGACGGAGATCAGCCACTGGCCGCGGATGCGCGCCCGGCGGTAGGAGTCGCTCCCCTCGGCGAACCGCCGCCCGCTGTCCCGCTCGCGCCGGAACGCCTGCAGGATCCGCAACCCGGACACCGACTCCTGGAGGTCCGCGTTGACCCCCGAGACCCGCTCACGGGCGAGTTCGTACGCCTTCACGCTGGCCCGGCGGAAGAAGACGGTCGCCACGACCAGCGGCGGCAGCGTGGCGAACACGACGAGGGCGAGCTGTACGTCGATCACCAGCAGCGCGGCCATGATGCCGAAGAAGGTGACGACGGAGACGAAGGCCGTCACCAGCCCCGTCTGCAGGAACGTCGACAGCGCGTCGACGTCGGTCGTCATCCGCGTCATGATCCGGCCGGTCAGCTCCCGCTCGTAGTAGTCAAGGCCGAGCCGCTGGAGCTGGGCGAAGATCTTCAGCCGCAGGGAGTACAGGACGCGTTCGCCGGTGCGTCCGGTCATCCGGGTCTCACCGACCTGCGCCGCCCACTGGATCAGTATGGAGACCAGCGCCAGCAGGGACGCGGACCAGACCGCGCCGACGGCCATCCGGGACACGCCCTGGTCGATGCCGTGCCGGATCAGGATCGGCAGCAGCAGCCCCATGCCCGCGTCCACGGCGACCAGGGCGAGGCTGGCGAGCAGGGGCAGCCCGAAGCCGCGCAGCAGCCGGGTGAGGCCGTAGGACTCCTCCGGCCGGACGGCGCGTGCCTCGTCGACGCCCGGGGTGTCGGTGGCCGGGGGCAGCTCCTCGACCTGGGCGAGCAGCTCGGGGGTCGCCGGGGTGCCGGCGAGGGCGTGGTCCTTGGGCTCGCGGTCGCCGGTCCACAGCCGCGGGGTGACGCCGCGCTCGGCGTCGAACTCGGCGTCCAGCTCGTCCCGGACACTGGTGTCCTCCGACGGCGCGGCCGGCTGGGCGTGGCTCGGGGAGACACCGCCCAGCTCGTCGGGGTCGGTGAGGAGGCGACGGTAGAGGGCGGAGCGCTCCTGCAGCTCCTCGTGGGTGCCGATGTCGGCGAGACGGCCGCCGTCGAGGACCGCGATGCGGTCGGCGAGGTTCAGGGTGGAGCGGCGGTGGGCGATCAGCAGGGTCGTGCGGCCCTCCATGACCTGTTTCAGGGCTTCGTGGATCTCGTGCTCGACGCGGGCGTCCACCGCCGAGGTCGCGTCGTCGAGGACCAGCAGCCGGGGGTCGGTGAGGATGGCGCGGGCGAGCGCGATGCGCTGGCGCTGGCCGCCGGAGAGGGTCAGGCCGTGCTCGCCGACCTTGGTGCCGTAGCCGTCGGGCAGCTCGGCGATGAAACGGTCCGCCTGGGCGGCGCGCGCGGCCCGCTCGATCTCCTCGTCGGTGGCGTCGGGGCGGCCGTAGGTGATGTTGTTGCGGACGGTGTCCGAGAAGAGGAACGAGTCCTCGGGGACCAGCCCGATCGCGGCGCGCAGGGACGTCAGGGTCAGCTCCCGCACGTCGTGGCCGCCGACGAGGACGGCACCGTGCGTGACGTCGTAGAAGCGCGGCAGCAGCAGCGAGACCGTGGACTTCCCGGAGCCGGAGGAGCCGACGACGGCGAGGGTCTCGCCGGGGCGGATCTCGAAGGAGAGCCCGTCCAGGACCGGGCGCCCGTCCTCGTACGCGAAGGAGACGTCGTCGAACTCGACGGTCGAGCTTGGGGAAGCGTCGGCGGGCAGTTCCTTGGTGCCGTCCTTGAGCGACGGCTCGGTGTCGATCAGCTCCAGGACCCGCTCGGCGCCCGCGCGGGCCTGCTGGCCGACGGTGAGGACCACGGCGAGCATGCGGACCGGGCCGACGAGCTGCGCGAGGTAGGAGGAGAACGCGACGAACGTGCCGAGCGTGATGTGCCCGCGCACCGCGAGCCAGCCGCCGAGCGCCAGCATGGCGACCTGGCCGAGGGCGGGCACGGCCTGGAGGGCGGGGGTGTACTTGGCGTTCAGCCGGATGGTCCGCAGGCGTCCCGCGAAGAGCCGGCGCCCGACCTCGCGGAGCTTGCCGGTCTCCTGCTCCTCCTGCCCGAAGCCCTTCACCACACGGACGCCGCTGACGGCGCCGTCGACCACGGTCGCCACGGCGGCGGCCTGGGCCTGGGCGTACCAGGTCGCCGGGTGCAGGCGGGACCTGCTGCGCTTGGCGATGAACCCCAGGGCGGGCGCGACGGCCAGGGCGACCAGGGTCAGCGGCAGCGACAGCCAGGCCATGACCATCAGGGAGACCAGGAAGAGCAGGACGTTCCCGATGGTCATCGGGAGCATGAAGAGCAGGCCCTGGATCAGCTGGAGGTCGCTGGTGGCGCGGCCGACCACCTGGCCGGTGGACAGCTCGTCCTGACGGCGCCCGTCCAGCCGGGTGATCGTCCCGTACATGTCCGTCCGCAGGTCGTGCTGGACGTCCAGGGCGAGCCGGCCGCCGTAGTAGCGGCGGATGTAGGTGAGGACGTAGACGAGGACGGCCGTGCCGATCAGCGCGCCGGCCCAGGGGGCCATGGGCCTGCTGTGGTTCCCGATGACGTCATCGATGATCACCTTGGTGATCAGGGGCACCAGGGCCGTGAGCGCCATGCCGGCGAGGGAGGAGCCCAAGGCGAGGACGACGTCCTTGGGGTACCGCCAGGCGTACCCCGCGAGACGCCGCGCCCACCCGCGATGCTCCCCCTCGTGCTCTGCCACGCCGGTGCCCTCCTTCAGACCTGGTCTACCGGAAGGCACCAACGCCGTCAGCAGCGGATTTCATCCCTCCGCAATGTTCGGACTCGTACCGGCGGGTAGGAGAGCCGCGCCGTCCGGACCGCGCGGGTAGGAGGGCCGCGCCGTCCGGACCGGATTCATGATCACCGGGAGTTCGACCGTGTCAGCTCGCGGGAGCCGCCGGGTACGCCTCCTGCGGCGTGCTCGTGGGCACGAACGTGCTGGTGGTGGACGTCGTCGGCACCAGGTCCTTGTGGATGGCCCTCGCCACGTTCTGGATGGTGGTGACGCCGTAGTTCATCGTGCTGTTGTCCCAGGTCAGCACGGTGATCATGTAGTCGTGGCCGCGGCCGTTGAACGTGCCGACGCTGTGCACCCGCCAGCCGTGCGTGGAGCGCTGCAGCCAGCCGTTCTTGACGTGCACGGCCACGCCGGAGGGCGCGCCGGCCGGAGTGCCCCAGCGCTGTGAGGAGATGACGTTCGCCATCAGCTTCAGCTCGTACGCGCGGGAGTTGTCGCTCAGCACGGAGTTCTTCGCGGTGAGGAGCTTGAGCAGCTTCTGCTCGTCCTGCACGGTGATCTGGGTCAGGCCCCAGTAGCCGTTCGCGCCCGGCTTGGTCTGGGTCATGCCGGCGGCGGTGAGGAAGCCCTTGATCTTCGTCAGGCCCAGCTGCTTCCACAGCGTGCTGGTGGCGTTGTTGTCCGACTTCGTGATCATGGCCGTGGCGAGACTGTTCTCACGACTCGTCAGATAGCGGTTGTGCTTCTTCGCGTCCCACAGCAGGGTGGCGAGCACGGTGACCTTCACCACGCTGGCCGAGTCGTAGGCGGACGTGCCGCGCAACGAGCAGGTGGTGTTGGTGGAGCGGTCGTACAGGCCGACCGCGACGGTGCCCTGGCGGCCGGCGAGGGCCGAGGTGATGTCCTTCTGCAGCTTGGCGGCAAGGCCCGCCTTGCCCGAGGTGCAGCTGACGGTCGGCGTGGCGGCCGCAGCGGGCGTGGCGGCCGCCACGAACGGTACGAGCATGCCGACGCCGAGCCCGGCCGCGAGGACCCGAGCTCTCTGAGATGTCGGGAAAATGCCGGATATCCGGTGAGTCATAGAGGTTGACCATCCTCTTACATGGACAAAAGCGCGCCCCCGGCGCGCTCGTGCCCTATTGACTCACGGGAATGTCCGAAAGTTGTAGGCGAGTTCGGTCACATAGTCGTTCGCAGGCCGATTCACGCCCGCAATCACGGCGCCCCCTGTGAGGAACGTCTCACTTGCCGTCCTCTTACCGGGATCTCACCCATCCACAGCTCACGCCCAGGCTGACCACAGTGCGTACCCATGGCGTCCCTGCATGGTGCACTGGTGACCTCTGCCACGCATTCTCGCTCCGAAGTCCCCGGCCGCCCCCCGGTCCCCGGTTCACCGGTCGCCGGGCCGCCCCACGGTCCGTCCCCCGACAGCGGCACCGCGCCGCGCTGGTCGTTGCCGGCATTGCTCGCCATCCTGGCGCTGGCCGCGGTGCTGTACTCCTGGAACCTCTCCGGATCGAGCCTGAACAGCTTCTACAGCGCGGCCGTGCTGAGCGGCACCCAGAGCTGGAAGGCGTGGTTCTTCGGCTCGTTGGACGCGGGCAACTTCCTCACCGTCGACAAACCGCCGCTCGCGCTGATGGTCATGGGACTGTCGTGCCGGGTGTTCGGCTTCGGCACCTGGCAGATGATGGCGCCGATGATCGTCGCCGCACTGGCGACCATCTGGATCCTGCACTCCTCCGTGAAGCGGGTGTGGGGCCACGGGGCGGCGGCCGTCGCGGCGCTGGTGCTCGCGCTGACGCCCATCACGGTCGCCATCAACCGGGACAACAACCCGGACACGCTGCTGGTTCTGCTGATGGTCGGCGCGGCGGCGCTCGCGCTGCGCGCGGTGACGAACGGCCGGCTGCTGCCGCTGCTCGGCTCGGCGCTGTGCTTCGGACTCGCCTTCAACACGAAGATGCTCCAGGGCTACATCGCCCTGCCCGCCGTCTTCCTGGTCTACCTGTACGCGACCCGGCTGCCGGTGGTCGTTGGGGTCTCCCCTGCTCGAGCGAAGCCGAGAGCTTGGGGAAGGATCGTGAACCTGCTGATCGCGGCCGTGGTCCTGGCCGTCTCCAGCTTCTGGTGGGCGGCGGCCGTCTCGCTGGTTCCCGCCTCTGAACGGCCGTACATCGGCGGCTCCACGGACGGCACCGCATGGAACCTGATCATGGGCTACAACGGCCTCGGCCGCGTCTTCGGCGGCGAGGGCAACGGCGGGGGCGGCGGTCGCGGCGGCGGCTTCTCCGGCAGCGCGGGCATCGGCCGCATGTTCAACGACATCCTGGGCGGCCAGATCTCCTGGCTGATCCCCTTCGCGGCCATCGCCTGCGTCGGCGGCCTGATCCTGTGCGGCCGCGCCCCGCGCACCGACCTGACGCGGGCGGCGCTGCTGCTGTGGGGCGGCTGGACGGCGCTGCACTACCTGACCTTCGCCATGGCCGAGGGCACCATGCACCCGTACTACACGACCGCGCTCGCCCCCGGTATCGCGGCCCTGTGCGGGGGTGGCGGCACGATGCTGCTGCGCGCGTTCCGCGCCGACAAGCGCTGGGCGTGGGTGCTTCCGGTGGGACTGGCCGTGACGGCCGTCTGGGCGATCGTGCTGCTGCGCCGGGCCTCCGGCTGGAACACCTGGCTGTGGCCGGCCATCGGTGTGGTCATGGCGGGGGCGGTCGTCGGCCTGTTCGTCTTCCGCTCGGGCAACCGCGTCCGGCTCCTGGCGGCCTCCGTCGCCGCGGCGGTGGTCGCGGCGCTCGCGGGCCCGGCGGCGTACGCCTGGTCGGTGCCGTCCCGTTCGGGCGGCGGCGGCATGGGCGGTACGAACCCGACCGCCGGTCCCTCCACGGGCGGCGGCTTCGGCGGCGGGCCGGGCGGCAACCGCGGCGGCTTCGGCGGCGGGCCGGGCGGCAACCGCGGCGGCTTCGGCGGCAACGGCGACCCCGGCAACGGCGGGATGCCGGGCGGCACCCAGCAGGGCTCAGGCCAGAACGCCGGGGCCGGCGGCGCGCCCAGCGGCGGTTTCCCCGGCGGCCAACAGGGCGGCGGCAACGCCGAGATGGGCGGCACGCCCCCGAACGGCACCGGCGGCGAGCCCGGCAGCACCCAGGACGGTACGACCGGCAATGACCGCACGCGCGGCAGCTTCGGTGGCCTGCGCCGCGGCCCCGGTGGCATGGGCGGGGCGAGCAGCGAGCTCATCGCCTACCTGAAGAAGCACCGGGACGGGGCCGAGTGGCTGCTCGCGGTCTCCAACTCGCAGGGCGCGGCGCAGATCGAGTTGAGCAGCAACGTACCGGTCATCTCCATGTGGGGCTTCACCGGAACCGATCAGGCGATGACCGTCGCCAAGCTCGAGGAGCTGGTGAAGAAGGGCCAACTCCACTACATCCAGCTCGGCGGCGGCATGGGGGGCGGCCCCGGCGGCGGCAACAACAGCCTCAGCTCCGCGGTGACGTCCTGGGTCCAGAAGCACGGCACGGCGGTGAAGGAGAGCGCCTACAGCAAGACCACGACAGGGAACTCCTCGTCGGGGTCCAGCCAGTCGACGCTCTACCGCCTGGACCCGTCCGACGTCAGCTGAGGTGTGTCGGCGCGAACATCCGCAGCAGCGCCGGCAGGACGACCACCGAAGGCCCTGGTTCAGCCAGGGCCTTCGCCAGGTCGGCCTCCAGGGTCTCGGGGGTCGTACGCACGCCCGGGACGCCGAAGGACTCGGCCAGGGCCACGTAGTCGGGGCGGGTCAGTTCCGTCGCCGTGGCCTGGCCGAAGGCGTCCGTCATGTACTCGCGCAGGATGCCGTAGCCGCCGTCGTCGACGATCAGCCAGGTGACGTCGAGGCCGTACTGCCGCGCCGTCGCCAGTTCCGCGATGGAGTACAGGGCGCCGCCGTCGCCGGACACGGCCAGGACCGGGCGCGTGGGGTCCGCCGCCGCCGCGCCGAGGGCCGCCGGGAAGCCGTAGCCGAGACCGCCCGCTCCCTGCGCGGAGTGCATGGTGTTGGGAGCCTTCGCGTCGAAGGCCGACCAGGCCCAGTAGGCCAGGATCGTCATGTCCCAGAAGGACGGGGAGCCGTCCGGGAGAGCGCGGCGAACCGACGCCAGCACCTGCTGTTCCAGGGTCAGGTCCTGCGAGGCGATCCGCTCGGCCACCTTCGCGAGCAGCGCCCGTACGCGCTCCGGAGCCACCTCGTCCTCCCGCGCCTCCACCGTCTCCAGCAGCGCCTGCAGCGCCAGGCGGGCGTCCGCGTGGATGCCGAGGGCCGGGTGGTTGGACTCCAGCTTGCCGAGGTCCGCCTCGATCTGGATCACCCGGCCGCGCGGCTTGAACGTGTGGTAGTTCGAGGAGAGTTCGCCGAGGCCCGAGCCGACCACGAGCAGGACGTCCGCGTCCTCGAGGAAGTCCGTGGTGTGGCGGTCCTCCAGCCAGGACTGGAGGGACAGCGGGTGCTCCCAGGGGAAGGCGCCCTTGCCGCCGAAGGTGGTGACGACGGGGGCGTTCAGCTTCTCGGCGAGCGCCAGCAGCTTTCCGGACGCGTCCGACCTGACCACTCCCCCGCCCGCGATGATCGCCGGGCGGTCGGCGCGCGACAGCAGGTCCGCCGCCACCGCCGTCAGCTCCGGACGCGGCGGCAGCTCGTCCGGGGTCGCGTCCACCGCCGTCACCATCGGCAGCCCTGTCTCGGCGAGCAGTACGTCCTGCGGAATCTCCACCCACACCGGCCCGTGCGGCACCGTCAGCGCCGACTTCCAGGCCTGCGCGATCGCCGACGGGATCTGCGACTGCGTACGGACCGTATGGACCGACTTGACCACGCCCCGGAACGAGGCCGCCTGGTCGGGGAGTTCGTGCAGATAGCCGTGGCGGCCGCCGCCCAGGCCCGCGGTCGGGATCTGGCTGCTGATGGCCAGCACGGGCGCCGATGCGGCCGCGGCCTCCTGGAGCGCCGCCAGGGACGTCAGCGCGCCGGGGCCGGTGGAGAGCAGCAGCGGTGCCGCCTCACCGGTGATCCGGCCGTACGCGTCCGCCGCGAACCCGGCGTTGTTCTCCACCCGCAGCCCGACGTACCGCAGAGCCGAGCGGCGCAGCGCGTCGAACATGCCGAGCGCGTGCTGGCCGGGCAGGCCGAAGACCGTCGTCGCGCCCAGCCCGGCCAGGGTCTCCACGACCAGGTCTCCGCCGTTGCGGCCGGGAGAAGGATTGAGTGCGGCCTCCGTCTGCGCGGCGGTGGGACGGAGGACCAGGTCGTGGTCGTGGGTCACTTGCTCTCGGTCTCCTCACCGGTGCGGGCCGCCGCGATCTGGCGAGTCATGATCGTCGTCAGTTCGTACGCCGTGTGGGACGCGGCCACCGACGTGATCTCCGCGTGATCGTAGGCGGGCGCCACCTCGACGACGTCCGCCGAGACCAGGTTGCAGGACGCGAGGCCCCGGAGGATCTCGAGGAGTTCGCGGGAGGTCATGCCGCCCGCCTCCGGGGTGCCGGTGCCGGGGGCGTGCGCCGGGTCGAGGCAGTCGATGTCGATGGAGATGTACAGCGGGCGGTCGCCGATGCGCTGGCGCAGCTGGTCGGCGACCTCGTCGGCGCCGCGCCGGTAGATGTCGGCGGAGGTGACGATGCCGAAGCCCATCTTCTCGTCGTCGGTCAGGTCCTGCTTGCCGTAGAGCGGGCCGCGGGTGCCGACGTGGGAGAGCGCGGAGGTGTCGAGGATGCCCTCCTCGACGGCGCGGCGGAAGGGGGTGCCGTGCGTGTACTCCGCGCCGAAGTAGGTGTCCCAGGTGTCGAGGTGGGCGTCGAAGTGGAGCAGCGCGACCGGCCCGTGCTTCTTGGCCACCGAGCGGAGCAGTGGGAGTGCGATGGTGTGGTCGCCGCCGAGGGTCATCAGGCGGGCGCCGGTGCCGAGGAGTTCGTCGGCGGCGGCCTCGATGGTCTCCACCGCCTCGTGGATGTTGAACGGGTTCACGGCGATGTCGCCGCCGTCCGCGACCTGGGCGAGCGCGAAGGGGGAGGCGTCCTGCGCCGGGTTGTACGGGCGCAGCAGGCGGGACGCCTCACGGATCGCGTTTCCGCCGAAGCGGGCGCCCGGGCGGTAGGAGACGCCCGTGTCGAACGGCACGCCGACCACGGCGACGTCCGCGGTGCCGACCTCGTCGAGGCGGGGCAGCCGGGCGAAGGTCGCGGGTCCCGCGTACCGCGGGATGCGGGACGAGTCGACGGGGCCGCGGGGCCGGCTGCCGCCTGCTGCGGGGTTCTCGGTGCTGCTCATCGTCGGACTCCTCCAGGAAATGCGTGTTTCTTCCAGTGTCGCGGAGCCCTCAGGCAGGCCCCGCCCGGCCCGGCCGCCCCCTGGCGGCCGGGCCGAAGCAACAGGGTCAGGCGCCCACCGCCGCGGGCTCCTCCGCGCTCGCCGCGCCGCGCCCGGCGAGCCGCTCCCGCCACGCGGCCAGGACGGCCTCGTCGGTCGGCTTGGTCACCAGCGACACGACGACGTGGGCGCCGAGCGAAGCCAGCAGACCGTAGTAGACGGGCTCGTTGGCGAGGATGCCGTAGGACGCCATCAGGCCGATGACGGCGAGACCGCCGACCACCACCGAGGCGAGCGCGCCCTGGACGGTTCCGCGCTTCCACAGCAGGCCGCCCAGGATCGGGACCAGCAGACCGCCGACCAGCAGGTTGTACGCGACGGTCAGCGCCTCGACCACGTTGTTCAGCGCGATGGCCGTGCCGATCACCGCCACCCCCATGATCAGGATGAAGACGCGGTTGCCCCTCACCTCGTCGTGCGCCCCCTCGTCACGGCGCACGACACCGCGCAGCCGCGACCAGATGTCGTTGTTGGCGACGGTCGCACACGCGATGAGGGCACCGGAAGAGGTCGACATCACCGCGGCGAGGGCGGCGGCGAGCACCAACCCCCTTATACCGATGGGGAGTTCCTGCTTCACGATGGTCGCGAACGCGTCGTCCGGGCTGCTCAGCTTCGGGTACAGGACCTTGGCGGCGGTGCCGATGACGGCGCCGGCGAGCGCGTAGGCCAGACAGTAGCTGCCGGCGACCGTGCCGCCCCACTTGGCGGTCGTGTCGCTGCGCGCGGTGAACACGCGCTGCCAGATGTCCTGTCCGATCAGCATGCCGAACGTGTAGATCAGGACGTAGGTGAAGATCGTCTCGCCGCCGATGCCCAGCGGGTCGAAGTACGAGGTCGGCAGCTTGGCCTTCATCTCGCTGAAGCCGCCCGCCTTGACGACCGCGATGGGCAGCAGGAGCAGCAGCACGCCGATCGTCTTGACGACGAACTGCACCATGTCCGTCAGCGTGATGGACCACATGCCGCCGAGCGTGGAGTACGCGACGACGATGGAGCCGCCGAGGATGATCGCGAGCGTCCGGTTCATGTCGAAGAGGACGTCGAAGATGGTGGCGTAGGCGATGGTCGAGGTGACCGCGAGCATCAGGGTGTACGCCCACATGACCACGCCCGAGATCACGCCGGCCCGGCCGCCGTATCTGAGGTCGAGCATCTCGGAGACGGTGTAGACCTCCAGGCGGGCGATGCGGGCGGAGAAGAAGACCGAGAGGGCGAGCAGGCCGAGCCCGATGGTGAACACCATCCAGGCGCCCGACAGCCCGTACTGGTAGCCGAGGCCGACACCGCCGATGGTGGACGCGCCGCCGAGGACGATCGCGGCCATGGTGCCGGAGTACATGGCGGGCCCGAGGCGGCGCCCGGCCACCAGGAACTCGCTCTTGGAGCGGGCGCGGCGCATGCCCCACCAGCCCATGATCAGCATGCCGGCCAGATAGACGACGATCACTGTGTAGTCGACGGCCATGTGTGGGGCCCTCCTTCGCGCACTTCCCGGTGGCGTGTCGTGCAGATGGATCTCGGGGACGCGGTCGGCCGCTCGGCTCGACCGGGGACGGCAGGGGCTCGCGGGGACATCCGCCCGTACCCGCGGCTGCCGGTCTGGACTGACATTAGGTGGCCGGAAAGCGACTGCGAAGTGTACGTTTCATCCATCTGAACCGCACGGGATGGAGGAACCGTCCACCATGCCGGACACGCCCTCGGCGCCGGTGGTACCGCCGACGCCACCGGTACCGCTCTCCGCCCTGCTGGCCCGCGAGGACCTGGCCCTGCGGCAGATCGCCGGGCCCAGGGACGCCGACACGGCGATCCACTGGGCGCACACCTCGGAGATGGCGGACCCCTACCCGTACCTGCTGGGCGGCGAGCTGCTGCTGACGGCGGGCGTGCACATCCCGGAGGCGGCGGGCTCAGACGGGGGTGCCCCCTGCTCGAGCGAAGCGGAGAGCTTGGGGGACTATTTCGACGACTATGTCTCCCGGATCGTGGCGGCGGGCGGCGCGGCGCTCGGTTTCGGCCTCGCGCCGGTGCACGACACGGTGCCGCGGGCGCTGGTGGCGGCCTGCGACCACCACGGGCTGCCACTGCTGGAGGTCCCGCCGCAGACGACGTTCTCGGGCGTGGCCCGCGCGGTCTGGCAGCTGATGGCCCAGGCACGGCTGGCGGAACTGCGCCGCGTCACGGAGGCCCAGCAGAGCCTGGCCGCGGCGGCGTCCCGCCCGGACCCGGTGCCGTCGGTGCTGCGGCAGCTGGCGCAGCGGGTGGGCGGCCGGGCGGTGCTGTACGGACCGGACGGCGCGGAACTGGCGGGGGCGGGGCGTGCACCCGAGGAGGCGGTACGGGCGCTGGGCGAGCTGGCGGGAGTGGTCCGCCCGGCCGCCCCCGCGGGTCCGACCCCCGCCTCCGCCAGCGACACGGTCGCCGACACCCATCTCGCCGCCTACGCCCTCGGCACCGGGCAGGGCTTCGTGCTCGGGGTGGCGGCAGCGCGACGGGACCCCGGCGACCACACCATCGCCTCCGTCGCGGCGGTGCTCCTCACGCTCCTCACCGGGGAGCACCAGACCGGGGCGGAGGCGGCCCGCTCCTCGGCGCTCGTACGGCTGCTGCTCGGCGCCCCGCCGGAGGCGGTCGCGCCCCTGCTCGGCGGGGACCGGTGGGTGGTGGTGCACGCCCGGCCCACCCGGGACGGACCGGCGCCGGACGCCGTGGCCGTGTCCGCGCTCGGGGCCGCGCTCGGGTCCACGCTGGTCGATCTCGGGGACGGGTTCGTACGGGTCCTGGTCCCGGCCGACCGCGAACCGGCCCCGCAGCCCGGCTGGACCCTGGGCCTCAGCGCCCCTGCCGCCCCGCGCGACTGGGCCGCCGCCGACACCCGGGCCTCCCGCGCCCTGGCCCGCGCCCGCGCGACCCGCACCGCGCTGGTCCGGCACGGCGAGCGCACGGGCCTGGGGGACCTGGTCCCGCCCGCGGAGGCCGAGCTGCACGCCCGCACGCTGCTGGCACCGCTGGCCCAGGGCACCGCCCTCACCGAGACACTGCGCACCTGGCTGTCCCTGCACGGCAGTTGGGACCGCACGGCGGTCGCCCTGTCGGTCCACCGCAACACGGTCCGGCAACGGATCGCGCGGTGTGCGGTACTGCTGGGGGTGGACCTGGACGACGCGGACGTGCGGATGGAGCTGTGGTTCGCGCTGAAGCAGGGGCCGACGGACTGACAGGCGGCAAACCTCGACCGCGGCTGACGCGGCACGAGCCCTCTATCCCAAAACGGCCCCGCCCACCGCCCCGGCGCGGGCGGGGCGACCGTCGCCCCGCCACGGCCCCCGCCCGACAGCCACCATCCCGGTGGCGCCACGCCCGGCGCCACAGCTGACGCGGCCCGAGCCCCCTGCGCCGGCACGGCCCCCGCTCGGCGCCGCCACCGCCCCGGCGCAGGCCGGTCGGGCCGTCGCCCCGGCGCAGCCGCGTACTCAGGCCACCTAGAACACGACGCCGCACCCGCACGCACCCGCCACCCGACCGACCACGCCCGCCCAATAGGGCACAGCTCACCCAACCGAGACGGGTGGGCGGGTGGGCCAACGCCCCGACGGCCACCCCGGCCAGGGAGTGACGCACATCCCACGGAACGAAACACCCGCGGCCCGACCGGAGCGCCCCGGCAGAATGGTGGGCATGCCGATACCCGGGATCCCCAGCCGTGCCGAGCTCCTCGTCCACCTCGTCCGGACCCGCATCGCGGGCGAGGTCGCCACGCCCCGCGAGAACAACCTCTCCCACTACCGCAAGCTCGCGAACGGCGACCGGAACTTCTGGCTCGGCCTGGAGCTCGGCGACCGGTGGACCGACGAACAGGACGTTCTCGCGGTCATGGCGGAGCGCTGCGGCGTCAACGACGACCCCGAGTACCGCTACGGCCAGGACACCATCGACCCGGAACTGACGGTCGACGCACTGGAACGGCTCGCGGCCCGCCTGCGCAAGGCCGCCGACGGCGGGCAGCGCGTACTGTTCGCCACCGGCCACCCCGGCGGCCTTCTCGACGTGCACCGCGCCACCGCCGCCGCCCTGCGCGCCGCCGGCTGCGAGATCGTCGTGATCCCGGACGGGCTGCGGACGGACGAGGGGTACGTCATGCAGTTCGCGGACGTGGCCGTCCTGGAGCACGGCGCCACCCTGTGGCACACGCACTCGGGCGAGCCGATGCGGGCGATCCTGAAGGGCCTGGAGGCCGAGGGACGCCCCCTGCCCGACCTGGTCGTCGCCGACCACGGCTGGGCGGGCTGCGCGGGACAGCTCGGCATCGACTCCGTCGGGTACGCCGACTGCAACGACCCGGCGCTCTTCATCGCCGAGGCCGAGGGCACCGTCCAGGTGACGGTCCCCCTCGACGACCACGTCACGAGCCCCCGCCACTACGACCCGCTGACGGCGTACCTGCTGCACGCGGCGGGCCTGACGGAGGACTGATCGGGTCAGCGGGGGACGCGGACCACGCCCTCCTGGATCACCGAGATCGCCAGCCGCCCGTCCTGGGTGTGGATACGGGCCTGGCCCAGCCCGCGTCCCCCGGAAGCGGACGGCGACTCCTGGTCGTACAGCAGCCATTCGTCGGCCCGGAACGGCCGGTGGAACCACATGGCGTGGTCCAGCGAGGCCCCGACGACGTCACCGACGGCCCAGCCGCCGCGCCCGTGCGCGAGCAGCACCGAGTCGAGGAGCGTCATGTCGGAGACGTAGGTGGCGAGGACGACATGCAGCAGGGGGTCGTCGTCGAGCTTGCCGTTGGTGCGGAACCACACCTGGGAGTGCGGCTCGCGCGGCTCCCCGAACCTGCCGTACGGCGGCTCGTCGACGTAGCGCAGGTCGACGGCCTCGCGGGCCTCCAGGAACCGTTCCACGACCTCGGGGGCGAGGTGGTCGTAGCCCCGCAGCCGCTCCTGTGAGGTGGGCAGCGTGGCGGGATCGGGCGCGGGCGGCATCGGCGCCTGGTGCTCCAGGCCCTCCTCGTACGTCTGGAACGACGCGGAGAGGTGGAAGATCGGCTGCCCGTGCTGGACCGCGACCACCCGGCGGGTGGTGAAGGAGCGGCCGTCGCGGATGCGGTCTACGGTGTAGACGATGGGCGCGCCGGGGTCGCCGGGGCGCAGGAAGTACGCGTGCAGGGAGTGCGCGTGCCGTTCCTCGGGGACGGTGCGCCCCGCGGCGACCAGTGCCTGGGCCGCGACCTGCCCGCCGAAGACGCGTGGGACCACGGCGGACCGGGACTGGCCACGGAAGATGTCCCGCTCGATCCGCTCCAGGTCGAGCAGATCGAGCAGGGACTGAAGTGCCTGACTCATGGCGTCAGTTGTATCCGGCACTTTTTTCGGGGACCTTACAGACCCATGTCCTTGGCGATGATCGTCTTCATGATCTCGCTGGTGCCGCCGTAGATGCGGTTGACGCGGTTGTCGGCGTACAGACGGGCGATCGGGTACTCGTTCATGTAGCCGTAGCCGCCGTGCAGCTGGAGGCAACGGTCGATGACGCGGTGGGCGACCTCGGTGCAGAACAGCTTGGCGGAGGCGGCCTCGGCCGGGGTCAGCTCGCCGGCGTCCAGGGCTTCCAGCGCGCGGTCGGCGACGGCCTCCGCCGCGTCCACCTCGGCCTGGCAGGCGGCCAGCTCGAACTTGGTGTTCTGGAAGTGGGCGACCGGCTTGCCGAAGACGGTGCGCTCCTGCACGTACTGCTTGGCGAACCGGACGGCGGCCTTGGCCTGCGCGTAGGCGCCGAAGGCGATGCCCCAGCGCTCGGAGGCCAGGTTGTGCCCGAGGTAGTAGAAGCCCTTGTTCTCCTCGCCGAGCAGGTCCTCGGTCGGCACCTTGACGTCGACGAAGGCCAGCTCGGCGGTGTCGGAGGTGCGCAGGCCCAGCTTGTCCAGCTTGCGGCCGATGGAGTAGCCCTCGGACTTGGTGTCCACGGCGAACAGGGATATGCCGAAGCGGCGGTCGTCCTCGCGCGGGGCGGCCGTGCGGGCGCAGACGATGACGCGGTCGGCGTGGACGCCTCCGGTGATGAACGTCTTGGCGCCGTTGAGGACGTAGTGCGTGCCGTCCTCGGAGAGCTTGGCGGTGGTCTTCATGCCCGCGAGGTCGGAGCCGGTGCCCGGCTCGGTCATCGCGATGGCCCACATCTCCTCGCCGGTGACGAACTTCGGCAGGTAGCGCTTCTTCTGCTCGTCCGTGGCGAGCATCTTGATGTACGGCAGGGCGAGCAGGACGTGCACGCCGGAGCCGCCGAACTGCACGCCGGCGCGCGCGGTCTCCTCGTAGAGGACGGCCTCGAACTTGTGGGTGTCCAGGCCCGCGCCGCCGAACTCCTCGGGCACGCTGATGCCGAAGATGCCCAGCTCGCCGAGCTTGTAGTAGAAGTCGCGCGGCGCCTGGCCCGCGGCGAACCACTCGTCGTACACCGGTACGACCTCGGCCTCGATGAAGGCGCGCAGGGTCTCCCGGAACGCCTCGTGGTCCTCGTTGAACACAGTACGGCGCACCGCCGCCACCTCCAGCTGGATACTTCCGGCCATGTCTAAGCGCTTGCTCAGACATCACCGTACCGGCGAGTAGGCACGGCAGTCCAGAGCCACCCAGCCGTAACGCTCGTCACGCTTGCGGAGCAGGACCCCGGCTCATTGCCCGCCCGCCGCCGCGAACGCCCCCCGCGCCATCCGGTGCAGCAGCTCCGCCGTCGTCGCCCGCCCCGGCAGGGAGCCCGGCCGCCCCAGGTGCGGGGTCGAGTTGAGCAGGCCGAAGACCGAGTGCACCGCCGAGCGGGCGGCCGGCTCCGCCAGCCCCGGGTACACCTCCCGCAGCACCTCCACCCACAGCTCGACGTACTGCCGCTGCAGCTGGCGCACCAGCTTGCGGTCGCTGTCCCGGAGGCGGTCCAGCTCGCGGTCGTGCAGGGTGATCAGGGGACGGTCGTCGAGCGCGAAGTCGATGTGCCCCTCGATCAGCGAGTCGAGGACCGCCTCCGGGCTCCGCCCGTCGGGGCCCCCGTCGGCCTCGGCGACCCGCCGCCTGGCCCCGGTCAGCAGCTGCCCACTGATCCCCACGAGCAGCTCGGCGAGCATGGCGTCCTTGCCCGCGAAGTGCCGGTACAGACCGGGTCCGCTGATGCCGACCGCGGCCCCTATCTCGTCGACCCCGACGCCGTGGAAGCCGCGTTCGGCGAACAGCCGCGCGGCCTCCTTGAGGATCTGCTCGCGACGGGTGGTGGCGTCGGTTCTCGTGGCCATGAAAACAATTCTAGACAGGGAGGTTAGCGGTCGTTAACCTGAAGGAAATGCGTTAACGCTCATTAACAAGGTGAGGGGACCGCAGGATGCAGGAGGCACCGGAGCTGACGAGCGCGGCAGACCCCGCGTCGGAGGCCTGGCGGGCCAACGAGGTGGCGCACCGCGCGCTGGTGGAGGAGTTGCACGCCAAGCTGGCCGCGGCCCGGCTGGGCGGCGGCGAGAAGGCCCGCGCGCGCCACACCGCGCGTGGCAAGCTGCTGCCGCGCGACCGTGTGGACACCCTGCTGGACCCGGGCTCGCCCTTCCTGGAGCTGGCCCCGCTGGCCGCCGAGGGGATGTACGACGGGCAGGCGCCGGCCGCCGGGGTGATCGCCGGGATCGGCCGGGTCAGCGGCCGCGAGTGCGTGATCGTCGCCAACGACGCCACCGTCAAGGGCGGCACGTACTACCCGATGACGGTGAAGAAGCACCTGCGGGCGCAGGAGGTGGCCCTCGACAACCGCCTGCCCTGCGTCTATCTCGTCGACTCCGGCGGCGCCTTCCTCCCCATGCAGGACGAGGTCTTCCCCGACCGCGAGCACTTCGGGCGGATCTTCTACAACCAGGCGCGGATGTCCGGCGCCGGCATCCCGCAGATCGCGGCCGTCCTCGGCTCCTGCACGGCTGGCGGGGCGTATGTCCCGGCGATGAGCGACGAAGCCGTGATCGTGCGCAACCAGGGCACGATCTTCCTGGGCGGACCGCCCCTGGTGAAGGCGGCCACGGGCGAGGTCGTCACCGCCGAGGAGCTCGGTGGCGGCGAGGTCCACGCGCGTGTGTCCGGCGTGACGGACCACCTGGCGGAGGACGACGCGCACGCGCTGCGGATCGTGCGGAACATCGTCGCCACGCTTCCCGCGCGCGGGACGCTGCCCTGGGAGGTCGTCCCGTCGGCCGAGCCGAAGGTGGACGCGTACGGGCTGTACGGGGCGGTGCCGGTCGACTCCCGCACCCCCTACGACGTCCGCGAGGTCATCGCGCGCGTGGTGGACGGCTCCCGCTTCGCCGAGTTCAAGGCGGAGTTCGGGCAGACCCTGGTCACCGGCTTCGCCCGGATCCACGGCCACCCGGTGGGGATCGTCGCCAACAACGGCATCCTGTTCTCCGAGTCCGCCCAGAAGGGCGCCCACTTCATCGAGCTGTGCGACCAGCGCGGCATCCCGCTGGTGTTCCTGCAGAACATCTCCGGCTTCATGGTGGGCCGCGACTACGAGGCGGGCGGCATCGCCAAGCACGGCGCCAAGATGGTCACGGCGGTCGCCTGCACGCGCGTACCGAAGCTCACGGTGGTGATCGGCGGCTCGTTCGGCGCGGGCAACTACTCGATGTGCGGCCGGGCCTATTCACCGCGCTTCCTGTGGATGTGGCCGAACGCCAAGATCTCGGTGATGGGCGGCGAGCAGGCCGCCTCGGTCCTCGCGACCGTCAAGCGCGACCAGTTGGAGGCCCGCGGGGAGTCGTGGGCGGCGGAGGAAGAGGAGGCGTTCAAGGCCCCGATCCGCGACCAGTACGAGCGCCAGGGCAACGCCTACTACGCCACGGCCCGCCTGTGGGACGACGGCGTGATCGACCCGCTGGAGACCCGCCAGGTGCTGGGCCTGGCCCTGACCGCGTGCGCCAACGCGCCCCTGGGTGAACCCCAGTTCGGCGTCTTCCGGATGTGAGGGGGGCTTGACGACGATGTTCGAGACAGTGCTTGTGGCCAACCGGGGCGAGATCGCCGTCCGCGTCATCCGCACGCTGCGGTCGATGGGCGTGCGCTCGGTGGCCGTCTTCTCCGACGCCGACGCCGACGCCCGGCACGTCCGCGAGGCCGACACGGCGGTACGGATCGGACCGGCCCCGGCGGCCGAGAGCTATCTGTCGGTGGAGCGCCTGTTGGAGACCGCCGCCAGGACCGGAGCCCAGGCGGTGCACCCCGGGTACGGCTTCCTCGCGGAGAACGCGACGTTCGCGCGTGCGTGCGCCGAGGCGGGGCTCGTGTTCATCGGGCCGCCTGCGGACGCGATCGCGCTCATGGGCGACAAGATCCGGGCCAAGGAGACGGTGCGGGCGGCCGGGGTGCCGGTCGTACCGGGGTCGAACGGCAGCGGGCTGACGGACGCGGAGCTGGCCGAGGCCGCCCGCGAGATCGGCATGCCGGTGCTGCTCAAGCCCAGCGCGGGCGGCGGCGGCAAGGGCATGCGGCTGGTGCGGGACGCGTCGGCGCTGGCCGACGAGATCGCCGCCGCCCGCCGCGAGGCCCGCACCGCCTTCGGCGACGACACGCTCCTGGTCGAACGGTGGATCGACCGCCCCCGCCATATCGAGATCCAGGTCCTGGCGGACGGCCATGGGAACGTGGTGCATCTGGGCGAGCGCGAGTGCTCCCTCCAGCGCCGCCACCAGAAGATCATCGAAGAGGCGCCGAGCGTGCTCCTGGACGAGGCCACGCGCGCGGCGATGGGCGAGGCGGCGGTCCAGGCGGCCCGGTCCTGCGGCTACGAGGGCGCGGGCACGGTGGAGTTCATCGTGCCGGGCGGCACTGCGCCTGTCGGGGGGACACCCCCCGAACCCCCCGTCTCCTCGTTCTACTTCATGGAGATGAACACCCGCCTCCAGGTGGAGCACCCGGTGACCGAGCTGATCACTGGCCTGGACCTGGTCGAGTGCCAGCTACGGGTGGCGGCGGGCGAGCCTCTGTCCTTCAAGCAGGACGACATCACCCTCACGGGGCATGCGATCGAGGCCCGTATCTGCGCGGAGGACCCTGCACGGGGCTTCCTCCCGTCGGGCGGCACGGTGCTGAGGCTGCACGAACCGCAGGGCGACGGAATCCGCACCGACTCGGGCCTGTCCCAGGGCACCGAGGTGGGCAGCCTGTACGACCCGATGCTGTCGAAGGTCATCGCCTACGGCCCGGACCGCGCGACCGCGCTGCGCAAGCTCCGCGCGGCGCTCGCGCAGACGGTCACCCTGGGAGTGCAGACCAACGCCGGTTTCCTGCGCCGACTGCTGGCCCATCCGGCGGTCGTGGCGGGTGCGCTGGACACGGGGCTGGTGGAGCGCGAGGTCGACTCGCTCATCCCGACGGAGGTGCCGGACGAGGTCTACGAGGCCGCCACTGCCGTACGTCTGGACGCGCTGACTCCGCGCGGGGAGGGCTGGATCGACCCGTTCTCCGTGCCGAGCGGCTGGCGGCTCGGGGGCGAACCCAAGCCGGTCGCCTTCCCGCTGCGGGTGCACGAGCCGGTGCAGTACACACCCCGGGGCACCCACACGGTCACCGAGGACCACGTGTCCGTCGTCCTGGACGGCGTACGCCACACCTTCCACCGCGCCCGCGACTGGCTGGGCCGCGACGGCGACGCCTGGCACGTGCGCGACCACGACCCGGTCGCCGCGTCCCTCACCGGGGCCGCCCGCTCCGGCACCGACTCGCTGACCGCGCCCATGCCCGGCACGGTGACGGTGGTCAAGGTGGCCGTCGGCGACGAGGTGACGGCCGGGCAGAGCCTGCTGGTGGTGGAGGCGATGAAGATGGAGCACGTCATCTCCGCCCCGCACGCCGGGACCGTCACCGAACTGGACGTCTCCCCCGGCACCACGGTCGCCATGGACCAGGTGCTGGCCGTGATCGCGGCGCATGAGGAAGGCCCCGAGGACGACACGGAGGCAGAACGATGACCGTTCGTGAACTGCCCATGGTCGTACCGGTGCAGGACCTCCCCGCCCGGGTGAGGATCCACGAGGTCGGCCCGCGCGACGGCCTGCAGAACGAGAAGCGCACGGTACCGACGGAGGTGAAGGCGGACTTCATCCGCCGTCTCGCGGACGCGGGCCTGACGACGATCGAGGCGACGAGCTTCGTGCACCCGAAGTGGGTGCCCCAACTCGCCGACGCGGAGGAACTGTTCCCGCTGGTCGGCGAACTGCCCGTCGAGCTCCCGGTCCTCGTCCCGAACGAACGCGGCCTGGACCGCGCCCTCGCGCTGGGCGCCCGCCGGATCGCCGTCTTCGCCAGCGCCACCGAGTCCTTCGCGAAGGCCAACCTCAACCGCACGATGGACGAGGCGCTGGCGATGTTCGAACCGGTGGTCGCGCGCGCGAAGGCGCAGAAGGTGCACGTCCGCGGCTATCTGTCGATGTGCTTCGGGGACCCCTGGGAGGGCCCGGTCCCCATCCACCAGGTCGTCCGCGTCTGCAAGGCCCTCATGGACATGGGCTGCGACGAGCTCAGCCTGGGCGACACGATCGGGGTGGCGACCCCGGGCCATGTCCAGGCCCTCCTCTCCCAGCTGAACGAGGAGGGCGTGCCCACCAGCGCGATCGGCGTGCACTTCCACGACACCTACGGCCAGGCGCTCGCCAACACCCTGGCAGCGCTCCAGCACGGCGTGACGACCGTCGACGCCTCCGCGGGCGGCCTCGGCGGCTGCCCCTACGCCAAGTCCGCGACCGGCAACCTCGCCACCGAAGACCTCGTCTGGATGCTCCAGGGCCTCGGCGTCGACACCGGGGTCGACCTCGGCCGGCTCACCGCCACAAGCGTGTGGATGGCCGCACACCTGGACCGGCCGAGCCCCTCCCGCACCGTCCGAGCCCTCTCCCACAAGGAGTGACCCATGGACCACCACCTCTCCCCCGAGCTGGAGGAACTCCGGCGCACGGTCGAGGAGTTCGCGCACGACGTCGTGGCGCCCAAGATCGGCGACTTCTACGAGCGGCACGAGTTCCCGTACGAGATCGTCCGCGAGATGGGCCGTATGGGCCTGTTCGGGCTGCCGTTCCCGGAGGAGTACGGCGGCATGGGCGGCGACTACCTGGCGCTGGGCATCGCGCTGGAGGAACTGGCCCGAGTGGACTCCTCGGTCGCCATCACGCTGGAAGCCGGGGTATCCCTCGGCGCGATGCCGATCTACCGATTCGGCACGGAGGCCCAGAAGCAGGAGTGGCTGCCGCGCCTGTGTTCGGGCGAGATCCTGGGCGCGTTCGGCCTGACGGAACCGGAGGCCGGCTCGGACGCGGGCGGGACCCGCACGACGGCCCGCCTGGACGCGTCGACGAACGAGTGGGTGATCAACGGCACCAAGTGCTTCATCACCAACTCGGGCACGGACATCACGGGCCTGGTCACCGTCACGGCGGTCACCAGGCGCACGGAGGACGGCCGCCCGAAGATCTCCTCGATCATCGTCCCTTCCGGCACGCCCGGGTTCACGGTCGCCGCCCCCTACTCGAAGGTCGGTTGGAACGCCTCCGACACCCGGGAGCTGTCCTTCGCGGACGTCCGTGTCCCCGCGGAGAACCTCCTGGGCGAGGAAGGCCGGGGCTACGCCCAGTTCCTGCGCATCCTGGACGAGGGCCGTATCGCGATCGCGGCCCTGGCGACGGGCCTGGCGCAGGGCTGTGTGGACGAGTCGGTGAAGTACGCGAAGGAACGTCACGCCTTCGGCCGTCCGATCGGCGCCAACCAGGCCGTCCAGTTCAAGATCGCCGACATGGAGATGAAGGCCCACACGGCCCGCCTGGCCTGGCGCGACGCCGCGTCCCGCCTGGTCTCCGGCGAACCCTTCAAGAAGGAGGCGGCCCTGGCGAAGCTCCACTCCTCCACGGTCGCGGTGGACAACGCGCGCGACGCGACCCAGATCCACGGCGGCTACGGCTTCATGAACGAGTACCCGGTGGCCCGTATGTGGCGCGATTCCAAGATCCTGGAGATCGGGGAGGGCACGAGCGAGGTACAGCGGATGCTGATCGCCCGGGAGCTGGGACTGGCGGGCTGAGCGGTCTGGAACGGAAGCCTCAGTACGCTGGGAGCATGGACTACGCGAAGATGCGCGCCATCGCTGAGAAGCTGGCGGCGTACGCGGAGCACCTGGAAGGGGCCTGGACCGTCGAGATCGGCCCGTCCGGCCCCTTCCTGGCGATGACGAGCCCCTCGAAGCGGCACGAGGGGACCATCCGCCGCATCTGCAAGCAGCTGGACGAGCAACTCCTGGCCACCCACCCCGGCTGCATCTGCGCGAACGGCCCCGAGATCGAGCACCCGGCGATCGGCCGCATGCGGCGTCCTGACGCCGTCGTCATCCCGGAGCACGTCCTCGACGAGGAAGGCCTCGCCGTGGACGCGACACAGGTACTGGCCGTCGTAGAGATCGTCTCGCCGTCCAACCCGGACAACGACTACGGCGAGAAGCTCACCGAGTACCCGGCGATGGGCATCGCCCATTACATGATCGTCGATCCCCGGACGGGCACCATCGAGGTCCATTCCGAACCGTGCAAGGACCGCTACACCCGCAAGGAGCCCTACATCTTCGGGGACTCGGTACCGTTCGGCTCCTGGACCGTGGACACTTCCGCCTTCCCCCGATACGGCAAGGCCGGGAACGGCGAGAGCACCCCTGACGACGGGTCATCCACTGTGTGACGACCCTCCGATGAGCACAACCCCGACGGACACCCTGATCACCGGGCCGTCGGGGTTCTTTTCGTCCCCGTACGCACGCGGCACGGTCTCCATGACGGCGGTCCGGAACCCGCTTGACCCTCTGGACATGATGTGAGGTTAGGCTAACCTAACCATGATCCGGTCAGTCGCCCCGTACGCACGAAAGCAGACCACACCCATGTCCAAAGCCCCCGCCACCCGTCTCACCCGCCGCGGCATCCTCACCGCCGGCGGCGCCCTCGGTCTCGGTGCCGTGCTCGCGGCCTGCGGGGACGAGAAGGCGAAAAGCGGCGGCTCGGGCAGCGGGGCCGCGGCCGGCAAGTCCGGTCCCTGGTCGTTCAAGGACGACCGCGGGCAGACCGCCAAGGCGGACAAGGTGCCGTCGAACATCGTCGCGTTCGTCGGTGTCGCCGCCGCGCTGCACGACTACGGCGTCGACGTGAAGGGCGTCTTCGGGCCGACGAAGACCAAGGACGGCAAGGCCGACGTCCAGGCCGGCGACCTCGACGTCGACAAGGTCACCGTCCTCGGCAACGAATGGGGCCAGTTCAACATCGAGAAGTACGCGGCCCTCGCCCCCGACCTCCTCGTCACCACCATGTTCGACGGTGCCGGGACGCTCTGGTACGTGCCCGAGGAGTCCAGGAAGAAGATCCTCGCCGTGGGCGCCCCGAGCGTCGGGATCTCCGTCTACGACCGCCAGATGCCCGAGCCCCTGCAGCGGATGCTGGAACTCGCCAAGTCGCTCGGCGCGGACACCGCCTCCGCGAAGACCGCCCAGGCGAAGAAGCGGTTCGAGGTGGCCGCCACCCGGTTGCGCGCCGCCGCCAAGGCCAAGCTCGGCATCAAGGTGCTGGCGGGGTCCGCGAGCCAGGACGTCTTCTACGTCTCCGGAACCAACCTCTCGATCGACCTGGAGTACTTCAAGGCCCTCGGCGTGAACTTCGTCGAGCCGCCCGCCTCCGCGCTGAAGGCGAGCGGAGGCTGGTTCGAGAACCTCAGCTGGGAGAACGTCGACAAGTACAAGGCCGACGTCATCATGATGGACAACCGCACCTCGGCCATCCAGCCCGCCGACATCACCGAGGCGACCTGGAAGAAGCTCCCCGCGGTCAAGGCGGGCCAGGTCATCGCCCGCAACCCCGAGCCCATCCTGTCGTACGACAAGTGCGCCCCGCTGCTCGAGGACCTCGCCAAGGCGATCGAGACGGCCACGAAGGTCAGCTGAACCACCCCTCCCCCGCCCTTTCCCTGACGATGGTTCAGGAGCACTCATGACGACGGCCGTGGCCGCCCCGTTCCGTTTCTTCTCCCTTCAGGTCGTACGGACGAGACGGCTCGGCCCGTCTCTCGTCCGGGTCACCTTCGCCGGAGACGACCTGAACGCCTTCCGCTCCGACGGACGCGACCAGAGCCTGTCCCTGTTCCTGCCGCATCCCGGGCAGCCGGAGCCCGTCATCCCCCTTCACCTGGGATGGGGGTCCCCCCGCTCGAGCGAAGCCGGGAGTGGGGGAGGCTGGTGGCACGGCTGGCGCGAACTCCCCGACGACGTACGGGCGGTGATGCGCTCGTACACGCTGCGCGCCCTGCGCCGCGATCCCGACGAGATCGACATCGACTTCGTGCTGCACGGCATCGAGCCGGCCGCCACGGCACCCGCCGGTCCCGCCTCCCGCTGGGCCTCCCGGGCCACCCCCGGCGACCGGGTCGTCCTCCTCGGCCCGGCCGTCGAGGACAACCGCGCGATCCGCTTCCGTCCGCCCGAGGACACCGACCTGGTGGTGATCTGGGCCGACGAGACCGCCGTACCCGCCGCCTCCGCGATCCTCGAGTCGCTGCCCCCGGGCACGCTCGCCCAGGTCTGGCTGGAGGTCGGGCAGGCCGGTGACATCCAGGACCTGGTGACTCGGGCGGACGCCGAGATCACCTGGCTCGTACGCGACGGCGAGAGGTCCCCCATGACTCTCGCCGCGCTGCGGGACGCCGAACTCCCGCCCGCGAAGGCCCCGTACGTGTGGATCGCGGGCGAGGCCGGCCGGGTGAAGGAGCTGCGCCGGCACTTCGTCGGCGAGCGCGGTGTCGACCGTCGGCGTGTCACCTTCGTCGGCTACTGGCGGCACGGGCTGAGCGAGGAGCAGGTGCGCGAGCAGCAGTGACGGCGGTCACGACGGGGCGGAGTTTCCCTAGATCAACTTAGGTTAGGCTAACCTAAATTTGCACGACTTCGCCCTTCTGCTGTCCCGCCCGGACTCCCCCACCGGAGGACCCACATGCGCTCGCACCTGCTCAATGGCCTCACCGCGGAGCACTACCGCCGCTCCGTGACCGAAGGAGTAGAGCGGGTGGCCGACCGACTCGCCACCACCGACCGTCCGTTCACCGGCGTCACGGTCGACGCCCTCGCCCCCCGCATCGACGGGGTCGACCTGGACCGCCCGCTGCACGACACCACCGCGGCCCTGGACGAGCTGGAGGAGCTCTACCTCCGCGACGCGGTCTACTTCCACCACCCCCGCTACCTCGCCCACCTCAACTGCCCGGTCGTCATCCCGGCCGTGCTCGGCGAGGCCGTCCTGTCCGCCGTCAACTCCTCCCTGGACACCTGGGACCAGTCGGCGGGCGGCACCCTGATCGAGCGCAGGCTCATCGACTGGACCGCCGAGCGGATCGGCCTCGGCCCGGCCGCCGACGGCGTGTTCACCTCCGGCGGCACCCAGTCCAACCTCCAGGCCCTGCTGCTGGCCCGCGAGGAGGCCAAGAGCAACACTCTCGCCAGGCTGCGCATCTTCACCTCCGAGGTCAGCCACTTCAGCGTCAGGAAGTCCGCGAAACTCCTCGGCCTCGGCCCCGAGTCCGTCGTCGCCGTCCCCGTCGGCCACGACCGGCGCATGCAGACCGTCGCCCTCGCCCACGAGCTGGAGCGCTGCACCCGGGACGGTCTGATCCCGATGGCCGTCGTCGCCACCGCCGGCACCACCGACTTCGGCTCCATCGACCCGCTGCCCGAGATCGCCGAGCTGTGCGCCCAGTACGGTACCTGGATGCACGTGGACGCGGCCTACGGCTGCGGACTGCTGGTCTCGCCCCGCCGCCGCGGCCTCCTCCACGGCATCGAACGTGCCGACTCGGTCACCGTCGACTACCACAAGTCCTTCTTCCAGCCGGTGAGTTCGTCGGCCGTCCTGGTCCGCGACGCCGCCACGCTGCGGCACGCCACCTACCACGCGGAGTACCTCAACCCGCGCAGCGCGGTGCGGGAGCGCATCCCCAACCAGGTCGACAAGTCCCTGCAAACGACCCGCCGCTTCGACGCCCTCAAGCTGTGGATGACGCTGCGCGTGATGGGCGCCGACGGCATCGGACAGCTCTTCGACGAGGTCTGCGACCTGGCGGCCGAGGGCTGGAAGCTGCTCGCCGCCGACCCGCGCTACGACGTCGTCGTCGAACCGCAGCTGTCCACGCTGGTCTTCCGCCACATCCCCTCCGCCGTCACCGACCCGGCCGACATCGACCGCGCCAACCTGCACGCCCGCAAGGCCCTGTTCGCCTCCGGTGACGCGGTCGTCGCAGGCACCAAGGTCGCCGGCCGCCACTACCTGAAGTTCACCCTGCTCAACCCCGAGACCACGGTGGACGACATCGCCACCGTCCTCGATCTGATCGCCGGCCACGCCGAGCAGTACCTGGGAGAGTCCCTTGACCGCGCGTCCTGAAGCCACCGGGAAGACGTACGACTTCGTCGGGATCGGGCTCGGCCCCTTCAACCTCGGCCTCGCCTGCCTCACCGAGCCGATCGAGGGCCTCGACGGCCTCTTCCTGGAGTCCAAGCCCACCTTCGAGTGGCACTCGGGGATGTTCCTGGAGGGCGCCCACCTCCAGACGCCGTTCCTGTCGGACCTGGTCACCCTGGCCGACCCCACCTCCCCGTACTCCTTCCTCAACTACCTGAAGGAGCAGGGCAGGCTGTACTCGTTCTACATCCGCGAGAACTTCTACCCACTGCGCGTCGAGTACGACGACTACTGTCGCTGGGCCGCCGAGAAGCTCGCCGGCGTCCGCTTCAACACGACGGTCACCGAGGTGACGTACGCGGACCGGGACGAGGTGTACGTCGTACGGACGCAGGACGGCGGCACCTACCGCGCCCGGCACCTGGTCCTCGGCACCGGTACCCCTCCCCACATCCCGGAGCCCTGCCGCGGTCTCGGCGGTGACGTCATCCACAACTCCCGCTACCTGGACCACAAGCACCAGCTCCAGGCCAAGGAGTCGATCACCCTGGTCGGCAGCGGCCAGTCCGCCGCGGAGATCTACCGCGACCTGCTCGCGGAGATCGACGTCCACGGCTACCGGCTGAACTGGGTGACCCGCTCCCCGCGCTTCTTCCCCCTCGAGTACACCAAGCTCACGCTGGAGATGACCTCCCCGGAGTACATCGACTACTTCCACGCGCTGCCCGAGCGGACCCGCTACCGCCTCACGGAACAGCAGAAGGGCCTGTTCAAGGGTATCGACAGCGACCTGATCAACGAGATCTTCGACCTGCTGTACCAGAAGAACCTCGACGGCCCGGTCCCGACCCGCCTGCTCACCAACTCTGCGCTGACGAGAGCCACGTACGAGGACGGCACCTACACCCTCACCTTCCGCCAGGAGGAGCAGGAGAAGGACCACGAGCTGCGCTCCCAGGCCCTGATCCTCGCCACCGGATACAAGTACGTCGAACCCGGGTTCCTGAGGCCCGTCCGCGACCGTCTGCGCTACGACCGGCACGGCAACTTCGACGTGGCCCGCAACTACGCGATCGACGTCACCGGCCGGGGCGTGTTCCTGCAGAACGCCGGCGTCCACACCCACTCGATCACCTCACCCGACCTGGGCATGGGCGCCTACCGGAACGCGTACATCATCCGGGAGCTGCTCGGCACCGAGTACTACCCCGTCGAGAAGACGATCGCCTTCCAGGAGTTCGCCGCATGAGCACCGTCGACATCGGCACCTTCACCCTCCGCCCCGTCGACCCGGGCCGGGACGCCGAGCTGCTGCACGCCTGGGTCACGCACCCCAAGGCGGCCTTCTGGATGATGCAGGACGCCACGGTCGGCGACGTGGAGCGCGCCTACCGGGAGATCGCGGCCGACGAGCACCACCACGCGCTGCTCGGGTTGCACGACGGCGAGCCCGCCTTCCTGATGGAGAGGTACCACCCGGCCCACCGGGAGCTGGTCGGGCTGTACGAGCCGGAGCCGGGAGACGTCGGCATGCACTTCCTGGTGGCGCCGACCGACACGCCCGTGCACGGGTTCACCCGGGCCGTCATCACCGCCGTGATGCGACACCTGTTCGAGGACTCCGCCACACGGCGGGTCGTCGTCGAGCCCGATGTGCGCAACACGGCCGTGCACGCCCTGAACGAGGCGGTGGGGTTCGTGCCCGAACGCGAGATCGAGAAGCCCGAGAAGAAGGCCCTGTTGAGTTTCTGCACCCGTGAGCGGTTCGCGAAGGCGGTGGCGGCATGACCCTCGCCGACGCGGTGGCCCATCTGTCCCCCGAGCGCTGGGAGAAGGCCAACCGCCTCCTCCTACGCAAGGCGCTCGCCGAGTTCGCCCATGAGCGGCTGATCACCCCCGAGCGGGAGGAGGACGGCCGGTACCTCGTCCTCAGCGACGACGGGCTCACCCACTACCGCTTCGCGGCCACCCTGCGCGCCCTCGACCACTGGCAGGTCGACGCGGACTCGATCACCCGTCACCGCGACGGCACCGAGCTGCCGCTCGCCGCACTGGACTTCTTCATCGAGCTCAGGCGGTCGCTGGGCCTGAGCGACGACATCCTGCCCGTCTACCTGGAGGAGATCTCCTCCACCGTCTCCGGCATCTGCTACAAGCTGACCAAGCCGCAGGTCACGTCGGCGGAGCTGGCCCGCTCCGGGTTCCAGGCGATCGAGACGGGGATGACGGAGGGCCACCCCTGCTTCGTCGCCAACAACGGGCGGCTCGGCTTCGGCATCCACGAGTACCTGTCCTACGCGCCCGAGACCGCGAGCCCGGTGCGGCTGGTGTGGCTGGCGGCGCACCGCTCACGGGCGGCGTTCACGGCGGGGGTCGGTCTCGAGTACGAGTCGTTCATCCGGCAGGAGCTGGGCGCCGAGACCGTCGAGCGGTTCAACGGCATCCTGCGCGACCAGGGCCTGGACCCGGCCGACTACCTCCTCATCCCCGTCCACCCCTGGCAGTGGTGGAACAAGCTCACCGTCACCTTCGCCGCCGAGGTCGCCCGGCGGAACCTGGTGTGCCTCGGTGAGGGCGACGACGAGTACCTGGCGCAGCAGTCCATACGGACCTTCTTCAACACCTCGCACCCGGAGAAGCACTACGTCAAAACGGCCCTGTCCGTGCTCAACATGGGCTTCATGCGGGGGCTGTCGGCCGCGTACATGGAGGCCACCCCGGCGATCAACGACTGGCTGGCCCGGCTGATCGAGAACGACCCGGTGCTGAAGTCGACGGGCCTGACGATCATCCGGGAGCGCGCGGCCGTCGGCTACCGCCACCTGGAGTACGAGGCCGCCACCGACCGCTGCTCCCCGTACCGGAAGATGCTCGCGGCCCTGTGGCGGGAGAGCCCGTTGCCCTCGCTCCAGGACGGCGAGACTCTGGCCACCATGGCGTCCCTCGCCCATGTCGACCACGAGGGCGCGTCCTTCGCGGGGGCGCTGATCGAGCGCTCGGGGCTCCCGCCGAGGGAGTGGCTGCGGCACTGTCTGCGGGCCTACCTCACCCCGCTCCTGCACAGCTTCTACGCCTACGACCTGGTGTTCATGCCGCACGGCGAGAACGTCATCCTCGTCCTGAAGGACGACGTCGTACAGCGCGCGATCTTCAAGGACATAGCGGAGGAGATCGCGGTCATGGACCCGGAGGCGGTGCTGCCGCCGGAGGTGGCGCGGATCCGCGTGGAGGTCCCGGAGGACAAGAAGCTCCTGTCGGTCTTCACGGACGTCTTCGACTGCTTCTTCCGCTTCGTCGCGGCGCACCTCGCCACCGAGGGGATCCTCGAGGAGGAGGACTTCTGGGGGACGGTCGCGGAGGTCGCCCACGAGTACCAGGACGCGAACCCGCAGCTCGCCGAAAGGTTCCGCCAGTACGACCTGTTCGCCCCGGACTTCGCCCTGTCCTGCCTCAACCGGCTGCAACTGCGGAACAACGAGCAGATGGTGGACCTGGCGGACCCGTCGGGGGCGCTGCAGCTGGCCGGGACCCTGAAGAACCCGATCGCGGGCCTGTAGTCCGCGGTCGCAGACGGGCGGGCACCCCGGTGTACGGTCCACCGGGGTGCCCGTCGGCCTTTGTTCGGCTCGGCTCGCCTCCGTTCGGTCGGCTCGGCTCGCCTCCGTTCGGTCGGCTCGGCTCGGTTCGGTTCGGTCGGCTCGGCTCGGTTCAGCTCGTCGGCCAGGGGACCTGCGGCGAGCGGTAGTAGGCGATGCCGAGGGCGTCCCAGCGTGGCGCCTGGGCCGCGAGCCGCACCCGGTAGGTGTTCCAGTCGTGCGTGGCCGCCGGGGACCAGCCCAGTTCAGCGGCGCCCGGCAGCCGCGGGAAGGTCATCCAGTCGATGTCGTGGTCCGTGACGATCGTCTCGGACCACAGCGGTGCCTCGACTCCGGCGATCGCGGAGGCCGGCGCGCCGGGGAGGTAGGCGCCCGGGTCCCAGTCGTAGGAGCGGCGCACCTCGACCAGCCCGGCCCAGTCCTGCCCCAGCGGTGTGTCGGCGGTGTACTTCATGTCGAGGTAGATCCGGTCGGCCGGGGACAGGATCAGCCGGGTGCCGTTGCGCGCGGCCTCGGCGACCTGGGCCTTCTCGGTCGCGCTGGTGCTGTCGAGCCCCCAGTACTGTGCGAGCGCGCCCTTGACCGGGTGCGCCCCGGTCAGCTGGTGCCAGCCGATCACCGTCTTGCCGTACCGCTCGACGATCGGCTGCACGCGGTCCATGAACTTCACGTAGTCGTCGTGGCTGGTGGAGTGCGCCTCGTCGCCGCCGATGTGGAGGTAGCGGCCCGGTGTGAGCGCGGCGAGTTCACGAATGACGTCGTCCACGAAGTCGTACGTCACCTGCTTCCGCACGCACAGCGAGCTGAAGCCGACGTCGGTGCCGGTGTACAGCGGCGGCGCCGTGCCGTCGCAGTTCAGGTCGGCGTACGAGGCCAGGGCGGCGTTGGTGTGGCCGGGCATGTCGATCTCGGGGACGACCTCGACGTAGCGCGACGCCGCGTAGCGGACGATCTCCTGGTAGTCGGCCTTGGTGTAGTAGCCGCCCTGGCCGCCGCCGACCTCGGTCGAGCCTCCGTAGGTCGCCAGGCGCGGCCAGGAGTCGATGGCGATGCGCCAGCCCTGGTCGTCGCTCAGGTGCAGGTGCAGAGCGTTCCCCTTGTAGAGGGCCAGGGCGTCGACGAAGCGCTTGACCTGGGCGACGGTGAAGAAGTGCCGCGCGACGTCGAGCATCGCGCCTCGGTAGGCGTAGCGCGGGGTGTCCGTGACGGTGCCGCCCGCGACCGGCCAGGGGCCGTGCTGCACGGTCTTCTTCTCCACGGCCGCGGGCAGGAGCTGGCGCAGCGTCTGCACGCCGTGGAAGAGGCCGGCGGGCTCACGGGCGGTGAGGGTCACGCCTCGGGGGCCGCTGTCGAGGCGGTAGCCCTCGTCGCCGTACGGGCCGTCCTGGAGGCGTAGCCGGATGCCGCCGGTGCCGTGCGTGGTGACCGGCAGCCGGTAGCCGGTCGAGGGCCGCAGGACGTCGGCGAGGTAGCCGCCGATGCGGCGGACCGGGCCGGAGTCGTCCACGCGGATGCCGGTAGCGGGGGTGATCTCGTACGGGGCTCCGCCCGGGTGGACCGAGGCGGGCGCCGGGACCACCCGGTCAAGAGGGGTGGCGGTGCGGGCGGCCGGGGCGGGTGCCGCGGCGGTGACGGACAGCCCCGCCGCCGCGACGAGCAGCAGGGTGCCGAGGAGGCGGGGCGTTCTGTGGTGCTGTGTCACATGCGCTCCCTTCCACGAGGTGCCACGGGCCGGTCAGTCCGGCCCCGATGGGTATAGACCACTCTCTCGCGAACGGGGTGGAACAATCCCCGGCATGGCGGAAATCATCCAGAAGGACGGTACGTGGAGTTTCGACGGTGACGCCTTACGGTTGACCCCCGGTCGCGACAAGAGTGTCGGGCTGTTCCGTCGCACGTTGGGTGAACTGACCGTTCCGCTCGAGGCGTTGGCGGGGATCTCGTTCGAGCAGGGGAAGAAGGCCGGACGGCTCAGGCTGCGGCTGCGCGACGGCGCCTGTCCTCCCCCACTGCCTGAACGGCGTGGGGGGACCCCCATCTGCAGGCGACCGGCCGCAGGCTGAAGGACTCCGACGACCCGTACCAGCTGACCGTCGAGTCCGACCGCTACGGCGTCGGCGAGTACGTGGCGGACGAGGTGCGGGACGCGCTGGTGCTTGCCCAGGACACAGGATGGACAGCCGTCGAACGGGACCCGATAAGAACCTCAACAGGCATCTGCCCGAAATCGGGCACGATTCTTGCGATTCCGCCGCTCTTACCTCAGGATCTACCGGGTGCACGACGAACTTGTTGATCACCTGACGCGGACCACGCCCCTGAACCGGGGCGAGGCGCTGCGCGTGATCCAGGACGTGCTCGCCTACTTCGACGAGACGACGGAGGAGTTCGTCCGTCGCCGCCACCGCGAACTGCAGGCCCAAGGACTGGTGAACGCGTCGATCTTCGAACGGATCGAGGCGGACCTGAAGTATCGCGCGGTGGCACCGCCCGAGCTCACGCTCCGGCAACTGCGGCGCATCGTCTACGGCTGAGTCCACGACTTCCAGGACTGAGCCACCGGATGACCGCCCCATCCAAATAGGGACAAAAGGGACTTAAGGAAACATATGTGCGGAATCGTCGGATACATCGGTAAGCGCGATGTGGCCCCACTCCTGCTGGAGGGTCTGCAGCGGCTGGAGTACCGCGGTTACGACTCGGCGGGCATCGTCATCACCTCGCCGAAGTCGGCGGGCCTGAGGATGGTCAAGGCCAAGGGCCGGGTCCGCGACCTGGAGGCCAAGGTCCCCGCGCGCTTCAAGGGCACCACCGGCATCGCCCACACCCGCTGGGCCACCCACGGCGCCCCCTCCGACGTCAACGCGCACCCGCACCTGTCGGCCGACAACAAGGTCGCCGTCGTCCACAACGGCATCATCGACAACGCCTCCGAGCTGAGGAAGAAGCTGGAGGCGGACGGCGTCGAGTTCCTCTCCGAGACCGACACCGAGGTCCTCACCCACCTCATCGCCCGCTCCCAGGCCGAGACGCTGGAGGAGAAGGTCCGCCAGGCGCTGCGGCTGGTGGAGGGCACGTACGGCATCGCCGTGATGCACGCCGACTTCCCGGACCGGATCGTGGTGGCCCGCAACGGCTCCCCCGTCGTGCTCGGCATCGGCGAGAAGGAGATGTTCGTCGCCTCCGACGTCGCCGCCCTCGTCGCCCACACCCGCCAGATAGTGACGCTGGACGACGGCGAGATGGCGACGCTGAAGGCCGACGACTTCCGCACCTACACCACCGAGGGCACCCGTACGACGGCCGAGCCGACCACCGTGGAGTGGGAGGCCGAGTCGTACGACATGGGCGGCCACGACACCTACATGCACAAGGAGATCCACGAGCAGGCCGACGCCGTGGACCGGGTGCTGCGCGGCCGCATCGACGACCGGTTCTCGACCGTGCACCTGGGCGGCCTGAACCTGGACGCCCGCGAGGCGCGGCAGATCCGCCGTGTGAAGATCCTCGGCTGCGGCACCTCGTACCACGCGGGCATGATCGGTGCCCAGATGATCGAGGAGCTGGCTCGTATCCCGGCCGACGCCGAGCCGGCGTCGGAGTTCCGCTACCGCAACGCCGTCGTGGACCCCGACACGCTGTACGTGGCGGTGTCGCAGTCCGGTGAGACGTACGACGTGCTGGCGGCCGTGCAGGAGCTGAAGCGCAAGGGCGCGCGGGTGCTGGGCATCGTCAACGTGGTCGGCTCGGCGATCGCGCGTGAGGCGGACGGCGGCATGTACGTCCACGCGGGGCCCGAGGTGTGTGTGGTGTCCACCAAGTGCTTCACGAACACGACGGTGGCGTTCGCGCTGCTGGCACTGCACCTGGGCCGCACCCGCGACCTGTCCGTCCGTGACGGCAAGCGGATCATCGAGGGCCTGCGGAAGCTGCCGGAGCAGATCTCCGAGGTCCTGAAGCAGGAAGAGGAGATCAAGAAGCTGGCGGAGCAGTTCGCGGACGCCCGTTCGATGCTGTTCATCGGGCGCGTGCGCGGCTACCCGGTGGCCCGTGAGGCCTCGTTGAAGCTGAAGGAGGTCTCCTACATCCACGCCGAGGCCTACCCGGCCTCCGAGCTGAAGCACGGTCCGCTGGCGCTGATCGAGCCGGCCCTGCCGACGGTCGCGATCGTGCCGGACGACGACCTGCTGGAGAAGAACCGCGCGGCCATGGAGGAGATCAAGGCCCGCAGCGGCAAGATCCTCGCGGTGGCGCACCAGGAGCAGGAGAAGGCCGACCACACGATCGTGGTGCCGAAGAACGAGGACGAACTGGACCCGATCCTGATGGGCATTCCGCTGCAACTCCTCGCCTACCACACGGCCTTGGCGCTGGGCCGGGACATCGACAAGCCGCGGAACCTGGCGAAGTCCGTGACGGTGGAGTAGGCGCGACCGACTCCCTGCCGGCCGACTGCTTGCGGTCCAACTGCCTCTCGGCAGGCCGGGCCTGAGCGTCAGCAACCCCCTGTGTGCCACCACCACAGGGGGTTGCTCTTTCAGGGGGCCGGGGCCGCCCATACCCCGGCCCGGTCGCTGCCTCAGCCGGCGGCCGTCACCCCCCGGCCGGCAGCGCGTCGCGGAAGGGTGGTGGGCCAGTGGGCGAGGGCCGCGGTCGCCGCGTACCAGGCCACCGCTCCCGCCGCCACGGCGAACCAGCCGCCGACCTTGCCGAGCGCGTCGTTGCCGGCGAGGCGGCCGATGGCGAGCAGCAGCAGCGAGACGAAGAACAGCCCGTAGGTGCCCTGGTCGAGCAGGCCGCCGGAGGCTCCGAGCGCCAGGCTCAGGGTGACCAGGGCGAACAGCAGGAGGAAGAGTCCGGCGGCGTGGTCGGACATCTGGTTGCCGGCCGTGACGGCCCAGGTGAACCACAGGGCGCCGAGCGCCGAGAATGCGGTGCCCGTGGCGGTGTCACGGTCGCGGAAGGCGAGCAGGCCGGCGACGAACAGGGCTACGCCGCCGACATAGTGGGCCAATGACACGGCGTCGGCCGTCGTCACGCCGTCGATGACCTTGGTGGATCCGAGCCCGAAGGCCAGCAGCGTGACGCCGAGCGCCAGCCGGCCGACGATGGTGGTGGTGCCTCCCGCAGAGACGTCGTTGTCCACGGCGGGCTCCCTTCTTGTCCTGCGTGTACGGTGCGCGGTGACCGATATATGCCCTTCACAAGGGCACAAACACCTCCGCGCGCCAAGAATTCCAAGGGAAACGGAAAGGGAGTTCGCGCTACCCACGGCGCATCTCACTTGGGCCAACGGGGAGTTGCGGAATCACAACGGCGGAGGTGCAAGCCGGGCGCGCGGCGGCTGTGAATCGCGCCCTGCAAGGGGCGCGGGGAACGGCGCGCGCAACCACGCACGCCCCGCAGTCGGCGTACAACCCGCCCGGGCGCCCCGGTAGCCGAACCAGGGGCCCGCGAGGAGCGACACCTCAGGGAATGACGATCACCGGGCGCTGGGCGCGCTTGGCGAGGCGGCCGGCGACCGAGCCGAAGATGCGGCCGACGATGCCCTGCGTGGAGCCGACGACGATCGCGTCCGCCTCGTACTCCCGGCCCACCTCTTCGAGTTCGTGGCAGATGTCACCGCCGCGCTCGACCAGGATCCAGGGCACGTCGGCGAGATGATCCGCGCAGGCCAGCTCAAGACCCAGAACCTCCGTACGGTGGTCCGGCACGTCCACGAAGACCGGCGGCTCGCAGCCCGCCCACACCGTGGTGGGCAGCCGGTTGGCGACATGGACGATGATCAGGCCCGACCCGGAGCGGTACGCCATGCCGATCGCGTACGCGAGGGCGCGCTCGCTGGAGGTGGAGCCGTCGAAGCCTACGACAACGCCGTGCTTGAACGCGGGATCGCACGAAGGGCGTGGCTCTTCCGCCGCCAGGGGATCGGTCGCCGTCGGGTCGGCGACCGGCCGCTTGCGGTCCGCGGGTTCGGAGAATTCGTGACCGGCCATGGCTGTCTCGGCGATGTGATCCTTTGTCGGGGACGACGGTGTGCGGCGGAGCTGTGTCCGGGAATCGTCTTCCCGTCCCCATACCCCCAAGGGTACGGCGGCACGCCTCCTTAGCCCAGATCCCGCACAGGCTGCACGGGGTTCCAGGGAGCATGCACGAGGGAACGCCCGTAACGCAATGGTTGCTGCCCCGTACAGGCGGTTCGCACGGCGTTTCCTCCGGGGCGGTACGCGCGTACGTGGCCGCTGCCGCCCGGGGCGCCGCAGTGACCGACGGGTCGGACCCGCGTTGAACCGGGGGACCCCCCGCCCCAGGGAGCGCCCCCGTGCCCGCACCCCGCACCGCACCCCAGAACCGCCCCAAGCCGGACACCGTGAGCGACGTGACCCGCTGGGCCGCCTTCTGCTGCGTCCTCGTCCCCACCGTCCTCGTCTGCTACGGCGTCTCCCTCGCCGCCGCCATCAGCACCGCCCTCGGCCTCGCCGCCGTCACCGCGGCCTGCCGCGCCCTGCTCCGGCAGTCGGAGCGGGGTGCCGCGCGCCTGCGGGCCGAGGAGATCGCCCCGCACCGAGGACGCCACAGCCGGACCGGAGCGGGGGCGCACAGAGGCGGACGTCACAGCGATGGAAACACTCCGGTCGACTGACCGGTTTCCGCGCACGCGCCCGTATCTTTTCAGCCAACTTCTCAATCTCGTGCATCACACCGTGGGACGGCCCCCCACCCCCCGTTCGACCTGCGCGGAAAGGGTCCCGGACGGCGCGCGCACCCTACGGGGATTGGCCACCGGGACGAGGCGCACTTCCCTGCACGCTCCACGAGTGCAACCCTTCGTGATCGAATGCTTCACGCCAAGTTGCCATGTCGACAATGTGCCGGATGGTGAACTGGTCACGCCGGCACCGCGCGACACAGTAGATTCGATCATGACTTTCTACGGCGGGGGACTCGTGCAGGACCGAGGGGAAACGTGCAGGAGCGACACAACCGAGGAGCCGCGACCACCGAGGGGGGCTTAGCAGGATGAGCCATGACTCAACTGCCGCGCCGGACGCCGCGGGCCGGAAGCTGTCCGGGCGACGCCGCAAGGAGATCGTCGCGGTGCTGCTGTTCAGCGGCGGCCCCATCTTCGAGAGTTCCATTCCGCTTTCGGTGTTCGGGATTGACCGCCAGGACGCCGGAGTGCCGCGCTACCGCCTGCTGGTGGCGGCCGGCGAGGAAGGCCCGCTGCGGACCACAGGGGGCCTGGAACTGACCGCGCCGTACGGGCTGGAGGCGATCTCGCGGGCGGGCACCGTCGTGGTGCCGGCCTGGCGTTCGATCACCTCTCCGCCACCGGAGGAGGCGCTCGAAGCGCTGCGCCGAGCGCACGAGGAGGGCGCCCGCATCGTGGGGCTGTGTACCGGCGCCTTCGTGCTGGCCGCCGCCGGGCTGCTGGACGGACGGCCGGCCACCACACATTGGATGTACGCACCGACGCTGGCCAAGCGCTATCCGTCGGTGCACGTCGACCCGCGCGAGCTGTTCGTGGACGACGGGGACGTCCTGACGCGGCCGGTACGGCGGCCGGCATCGACCTGTGCCTCCACATCGTGCGCACGGACCACGGCAACGAGGCGGCGGGCGCGCTCGCCCGGCGCCTGGTGGTCCCGCCGCGCCGCAGCGGAGGCCAGGAGCGCTATCTCGACCGGTCTTTACCCGAGGAGATCGGCGCCGACCCGCTCGCGGAGGTCGTCGCCTGGGCGCTGGAGCACCTCCACGAGCAGTTCGACGTGGAGACGCTGGCGGCGCGCGCTTACATGAGCCGGCGGACGTTCGACCGGCGCTTCCGCTCGCTGACCGGCAGCGCGCCGCTGCAGTGGCTGATCACCCAGCGGGTGCTGCAGGCACAGCGGCTGCTCGAGACCTCCGACTACTCGGTCGACGAGGTCGCCGGGCGCTGCGGCTTCCGCTCGCCGGTCGCGCTGCGCGGCCACTTCCGGCGCCAGCTCGGCTCGTCGCCCGCTGCCTACCGGGCCGCGTACCGGGCGCGCCGCCCGCAGAGCGACCGGCAGGCGGACGCCGAGACCTCCGGCGGCCCGCCCGCGCCGCAGGCCGCGCCCGAGTCCGCCCAGGTCCCGATGCAGACCCGCCGGACGGCTGCGACGAACGGGATCGGTCCCTCGGCGCCCCTGTCCACGGACCACCCGGGCAAGCACGTGCCCGAGCTGTACGCGGCAGGCCGCCCGAGCGTGCCCGGGCAGCGCAGCGCGCCGTAGCACCACCGCCGTGCCGGCGCACCGGCGTGCGCCGGCACGGCGGCGAGGACGGGCGGGACCGGGGGTCGTGGGACCCCCGGTCCCGCCCGTCGCCGTATCCGCCCGTGCACAGGTCACATGCACGGGCGGTCCGCACGCCACGCCCGGGCCATAAGGTGGGACACATGAACGATCGCATGGTGTGGATCGACTGCGAGATGACCGGCCTCTCGCTGTCCGACGACGCGCTCATCGAGGTGGCAGCGCTGGTCACCGACTCCGAGCTGAACGTACTCGGCGAGGGGGTGGACATCGTGATCCGGCCGCCGGACGCGGCACTGGAGACGATGCCGGAGGTGGTGCGTCAGATGCACACCGCCTCGGGACTGCTCGACGAGCTGGCGGCCGGCACGACGCTCGCCGACGCCGAGGAGCAGGTCCTGACCTATGTACGGGAGTGGGTCAAGGAACCGGGCAAGGCCCCCCTGTGCGGCAACTCCGTCGGCACGGACCGCGGCTTCCTGTCCCGCGACATGCCGACGCTGGAGGACTACCTGCACTACCGGATCGTGGACGTCAGCTCGATCAAGGAGCTGGCCCGGCGCTGGTACCCGCGGGCGTACTTCAACAGTCCGGAGAAGAACGGCAACCACCGGGCGCTGGCCGACATCCGCGAGTCGATCGCCGAGCTGCGCTACTACCGGGAGGCGATCTTCGTACCGCAGCCGGGCCCCGACTCCGACACGGCGCGCACGATCGCGGCCAAGCACGTGCTGCCCGCTCGGTAGCGGCCTCGGCGGGGCCCGACGGGGCGCCACGCCCGACGCCCGGGGAAACGCTGGCGCGAGCACCCCTTCGGACCCTGTACACTTTTTCTCGGCCGGTGGGGGAAACCACTGTTGAAGACACCGGTCATGGTGGGTGTAGCTCAGCTGGTAGAGCACCTGGTTGTGGTCCAGGATGTCGCGGGTTCGAGTCCCGTCACTCACCCCACGCAACAGGCCCATTACCTGCGGAAACGCAGGTAATGGGCCTGTCTTCCGTTTGGCCACCGCCGAACCACGGCCCATCCACCCGCGGTTCGAGTCGCCCGGGAAGGAGCGATGGCCGTAAGTGCGCATGGAGTATCGCTTAACGTATGCACCCAGTCACATACTGTGTAGATTTCTCGTGCATCGATCCACCGCTGAGTGACGGGTCCTGATCAGAGCATGGGCCCATCCATCGGCAGGTCACCGCGCCGGTCGATGCTCGCCAGTGCCTCCTTCAGATCAGGGACGAAAGACGCGAGGAGGGCAGTGGTGCTGCGGATGCGGGGTAAACCGTCGCGGCACTGACGCCGAAGCCAGCCTGCGGTTGTTCCCGCGTCCGCGCCCATCCGTGCGTTGTTGAGAAGTGCCGCCGTGACTCGCCGGCGCCCGAACACGTAGAGCGCGGGCTCGATGAACCAACGGCAGAAGCTGGGGTCAGGGCCATAGACGGCTGCGGCCATCAACGGCGCGAAGAACTCCTCGGACAGGGTGACGCGTTCGAGTAGTGGCTCGCGCACCGCCATGGGCCAGGTGCCGCGCGCCGGTCTTCCGACACGCCCGCCGCGTTTTCGAGGGCCAGCAGCCGAGCCACCTCAGCGGCGGCCGACAGGAATGTCGGTGCCTCCGCGCTGACCGAGGCGCTTGGAGAACCGTTCGCTCGTTGCAGGCCGTTAGCCTGTCGGTATGTCAGAGCGTGTCATGCCCGGTCGCACGGACGGCCTGATCACTCTGGGTGCCGCGGACGCTCTATGGGTCAATTTGACGGCCGACAGTGCTGTGCCGACGGCTTATGGGGCATTCACCTGTTCTCCTGCCCATGCCCGGGTGGGGTACGTCCTGCTCGGCGGCCACGTGGTGGCAACGGTGAGGGCGAGCGGCGGTCAGTGGAGTGTTCCGGAGGTTGAGGTGCGCCGGGCGGCCGCGGAACTGAACGCGGTGGGGATGGATCCGCAGGACCTGGTCCGCATCGGTCCGTTTCGTAGGGCGCCCAGGCAGGAGTGCAACGAGGAAACGCCGCTGCGTTGGCGCCGGCGCATCACGAGGGAACTACAGGAGCTGGGCGGCCCCGAGGGGGCAGCACGACGTGAAGTCGACCGCCCGCACCATCTGGCGGGGATCGACTGGCGACAGATACTCGTGGAGCAGACCCGCGACGGGACGCAGCGCACATGGTGGCTGCCGCGCGCTGTAGTCAGGCTGCTCGACGCGGCCGAGCACACCGAAACGCAGTGGGTGCAAGCCACGCGGACCCGCCAGGCAAGCGCAGCCGCCACCGAGCCGCCCTCCCACCCCCGGCAGGTCCGAGACGCCGACGGTCGGCAGCCGACGAGCCCCGAGGGCCCCACCGCCTCACTGCGCCCGTACAACAAAGAGCTGGAAGGCCAGCTGTACTCGGTGCTCAGCAGGAAGCCCGGTACCTCCCGCAGGGTGGCCGGGTGGGCGTGCGCCGTCTGCCGCACCGCGCCCGCCAGCGTGCTCGACCACTGCCACGAACACGGCTACGTCCGCGCCCCCGTCTGCCAGTCCTGCAACACACAGGAACGCCCCGACCACCTGTACAGCAACGACATCCGCGTGGCGAACCGCTACACACGCCTCTTCCACACCGACACCGACGACTGGCTCCGCCACTGGCACCGCTGCCCCGGCTGCCGCGCACGCACCACCCTGCCCCTGCCGCACCTCGCCGCATGGACCGCCCACATAGCCTGCCGATCGCTGCGACCGACCCACCGCGCCCCCCGCGGGCGCACGCCCTGCGGTGTCCTGCGCGTGTCCTGGACGGGCAGTCAGAACACGCCCCGTTCCTGCCTGCTCACTGTCGCCGTCGACTGCTGCCCCTCCGGCGAGCACCGTGTCCTGGCACAAGTCCCCTACCGCGAAGCCGCCGAGCGGTTTCGTGCCTGGTTGGCCGAGACGGCCCCTGCCGTGGCCGCCGCGGCCGGCCCTGAGCGCCTGGACGGCCTCCCTGCCCAGTTCCGGCCAGTCATCGCGGACACCAGCGGCAAGGATCTAGAACTGTTTTGAGCGGGCACCGGAGCCGTCGAAGATCTACGGGGCGGTTCAGCGGGACTCGACGTCGCCCGCTCCCTGAGATGACACCGCCGTTCCAGTCAGCCCCAGGGGCTCGGGCACTGACGCCGACTCGCCGGTGGATGCCGGCCGGCACACCGTGGTGGACGGATCGATCCGACCACCACCGGACGCCGGTTCAGGCGCGGGTGAGGTCGGACAGGAGCGCGGGCAGGAGGCGTTCCTCCATGACCGCACTGCCCGACTCCTCCATCACGAGGGCCAGTCCGGGGTCCCAGGGGCTGGCCGCGGGCGCTCCCGCGAGCGGGGTGGACTCGCCCTCGCCGAGTGCCGCCGTGTAGTCAGCTGCGGTCATCCGCCAGGGGCGGGCACCGTGGCGGGCCACGGCGTCCGCGGTGATGCGCAGTCCGGCCCGGTCGAAGTCGGCGCGCCAGTGCAGCCGGGCTCCCGCTCGTACGGCGTCGCCGAGCAGTTTGTGGCAGGCGGCGGACGGGACGCCCTCGGTGCACACGAGGGCGGCACCGGTGTCCTGGAGTTCGCCGGCGGCGGCGCGCAGTACGGCCGGGTTCTCGCAGACGTAGATGGTGCGGGCGGCGGGGACGACGGGGTCGGTGGCGAGTTGGTGGAGAGTGAGCCGGAAGGGGATGCCGAAGTCGGCGGCATCGCGCAGCCAGTCGCAGACCACGGTGTCTCCCTCGGCCCCGATGTTGAGGACGAGTACCTGGCTGGCAAGGTCGTCGGCGATGGCCCCGGCGCTCTCCCACAGGGCTCGCCGCCCGGCCCGCTCACGCGGGACGTCGCGGCCGTCGCCGGCTCGCTGGGCGAGGGCGCGCAGGACGAGCTGTTCGAGCGGGGCGCCGGGCACGAGGGCCTTGGTGTCGCCGGTGGCCCACTCGGCGAGCACCGGAAGCGGCAGGACACCGGGGCCCCGGCTCGGGGAGCCCGCACGGTGGTCCCCGTCACCGGTCAGTCTTTCCAGGACGCGTACCGCCGCGTCCAGGAGCGGCGCGTCCCCCCGGCGTACGAGACGGGTGAGAGTGCCGTCGGCGGCGATGCGGTCAAGCCAGGCGGCGAACCATCCCTGCCCGGCGAGCCGACTGGAGTGGGCCGCCGTCAGGGCCTGCTCCCGGCGGGCCTGTTCATCGGCCCGTTCGGCCGGCCGGTCGCGCAGCGGACCGTGGAGCCGGACGAGGGTCTGGAGGAGACCGGCGCCGTAACGGTCGTACAGATACCCGTCCAGGTCACGCAGGGGTACGGCGAGGCGCTTGACGGTCTCGGGCCGGTAGCGGCCGGTGATGCCGATGACGGTGCGGCGCTCGGCCTCGCTGGGCCCCGTGAGCCCGATGTCGCCGTCGAGTGCGCCGCCGGTGCGCTCCAGTCTGCGGCGGGCAGCTGCGAGCAGCCGGGTCCATCCCTCGCCACGCAACTCGTCGTACCCATGGCTTTCACGCTGCTCAGTCGACAACCGCGGCCTCCTCCGGCGTCGGGGCCCGCCGGGTGCCGGGCGAGCCGAGGGCGGCCGTGAGGTCGCCGGTGTCGTCGGCGAGGAGCCGGTCGCCGTCCCAGACGAGCAGAAGCGCGGAGACGGTGTGGTCGACGGCGGTGTGCGCAAGGTCGTAGTGGGCGGCGGCGGACACGGAGGCGTGGGCGGCCCACAGGTCGTAGCCGGTCATGAAGAGGTCGAGGTCGAACTGGGCGGCCAGTGACATGAGTTCGCCGCGCCCGGTGTCGTCCACTCCGGCGAAGGCCTCGTCGAGGGCGAGCAGGCGCGGGGCGTGCGGGTCGGCGGAGTTGAGCATGGCGTGCGCCGCGGCGAACAGCGGCAGGTGCAGCGACACGGACTGCTCACCGCCCGACAGGCGGCTGTGCCGGGCGCGGGTGAGCCTCTCCTCCGTCTTGTCGGGGCGTACCAGCTGGAACGCGAACTGCCGCCAGCGCCGGTAGTCGAGGACCTCGGCGAGCAGTTCGCGGTAGGGCTGGTCGCGGTGGCGGGCACGGGCGGTCTTGATCTGCGCGGCGAAGTGGGTGCGTACCCGGGCGAGACCGTCGGGGCCGAGGCGGGCGGCATCGGCGTCGAGGAGGGCGCAGACGGCGCGCTGCTCGTCGTCGAGATGGTCGGCGAGCAGCCAGTTCACCCCGACCGTGGTCCCCGAGGACATGGTGCGCCGACGCATGTCGGTGTTCATCCGCCTGATCAGGTCGCGGGCGTCGACCGTGCGGTCGTGGATCTGCTGGGCGAGCCGGGTGAGCAGGGCGTCCTCCAGGATGCGCTGCTCGGACTCGGAGAGCAGTTCGGCCTGATCACGACGGTGGGAGGCGATCTTCTCGGCGAAGGCCGCCACGGGCAGCGGGCCCTCCTCGTCGGCCACGCGGACGAGGATGACGCCGTCGGAGCCGTCCCATTCGGGCCGGTAGTCCTGTCCGGCGGCGGCGAGCTGCGCCTGCAGGTCGTCCAGGGCCTTGGTGAGACGGGTGACGGACTGCTTGAGGCTGCTCTCGGTGGGGGTGAGGTCGCGGGTGACGGAGAGGACCGCCTCATGGAGGGCGACCACGGCCGGCGGGAGTCCCGCACCGGCCCAGTCGGCCTCCTGGGCGGGCCAGGCGAGGCCGGGCGGGCAGCGCAGCATGTCGAGGAGTTCACGGGCGGCGTACGGGCGCAGCCCGCGGGCGGTGTCCTTCTCCTCCGCCGCGGCAACCGCACCGGCCTCGGCGGCGGCCGTACGGCGGGCCTCGGCCGCCGCGGTGCCAGCGATGGCGGCGTGCTGGGCCGTACGAGCCGCCTCGGCCTCCCTCACCAGGGCGTCGATCCCGTCCTCGGTCTCCTGCACCTGGCGCATCACCTCCTGCGCCTCGGCCCCGACGGCCGTCTGGAGGGCTTCGAGTCCCGCGGCCTCCTCGGTGTGCCGGCGGCGCGCCGCGCGCTCGGTGTCCGCCGCCGCCTCCTCGTCCTCGGCGGCGGCGCCGAGCCGATCGGCGGCGGCCTCGGCCGCCTCGCTCTGGCGGGCGTGTTCGCGGCGGCGGGCGGCGAGTTCGCGGACCGTCGTCTCGAAGGCGCGGGTGGCGGTCTCGACGGCGTCGACGCGTTCGACCTCGACGGCGTGCTCGGCCGCAGTGCGGCGCAGAGCGCGTTCGGCGACCGAGCAGGCGGCCACCGACTCGTCGTACGAGCCCTGGGCGGCGTCGGCGGCGTCGCGGGTGGCGCGCAGCCTCGCCGCGGCCCGGTCGAGCTCGCGCAGCGCCTGCGTGATGCCGCTGGTGCGGGGCAGGGCGGCGCGGGCGGCGGCGTACGCCTCCAGGGCGGCGTCCGTACGGGCCTGCAGGCGCGCCACCTCGTCGAGCTGAGCGGAGAGTTCGGTCAGCAGCGCCTCGCAGGCGGCGATCCGGGCGGCGCGCCGGCGGGCGCGGGCGGTCGCGCCGACGTACTCGGCGTGCTCCTTGGTGTGGGCGCCGACCAGGACACCGGCCCCGTACCGGCCGTCGGGGCCGATGTGCGGGATGCCGGTGTCGAGGTCGCCGGTGACGGCGACGGAGCGCAGTACGGCGGTGATCCGGGCGGCGGTCGGGATCGCGATGCCGACTCCAGAGCTCTCGGGGCTCTCGGGGCTCAGGAGATCGGCGAGGCTCGGTCCGTTCACCGGGGCGCCGGCACGCAGGTAGCCTTCACTGTGCCCGGCCGCCACGGGGGTGTCCTCGGCGGTGACGAGTGCGTCGAGGAGGCCCGACGCCTCCAGGGCCGCTTCCAGGTCCGCTCGTTGACGCTCTGTCAGGTCCTCGTCGAAGTCGACGAGTTGCCACAACGGGACGCCGTCACCGGTTGTCCGTTCGGCGGTGCGGCCGCGGGCCGGGGGCGGGGCGTCGTCGTGTTCGGCGGCGATCCGGTCGCGTTCGGCTTCCGTCTCGGCGCGGCGGCGCTCGACGTCGGTGCGCCGGGCGCGCAGGGTCGCGAGGGTGTCGTGCAGTTCCTGCACGGCGGGAGCGGTGGCCTCGGTGAAGGCGTCGGCGAGCGTGACCGCCTCGGCCTCGCCGGTGCGTTCGAGGGCTTCGGCGAGTCGGCCGGTCCCCTCCTCGGTCAGGAGTTCGCCGTGCGTCTGCGTCCACTGGCCGAGTGCCGTACGGGCCTGTTCGCGGGCGGATTCGAGGGCCGACTCGGCGGCGGTCTCCGCGGTCTCGGCCGCGGTGACGGCCTCCTGCGCGCGGTCGAGGGAGACCCGGGCGAGGTCACGGGTCTGCTCGGCGCCGCGTGCCGCCTGCTGGGCGGCACGCACGGCCCGGACGCCCTCGTGGCGGGCGGCGGCGAGTGCGGCGGAGCGTTCGGCGAGATGGGCGGGCTCGGCGTCGGCCGGGGTCCAGGGGAGGCCGGCGGTGTGGGCGTGGTCGGCGACGGCGGCGGCGTCCCGGGAAACGGCGGCGTCGAGTTCGACGGCGAGCCGGGCGGCGTGTTCGGCCTCGGCGCGGGCGCGGCCGGTGGCGGCCGTGCGGCGTTCGCGTTCGGCGCTCGCCTGCCGGGCGGTCTGCTCGCAGGTGCGCACCAGGCGTTCCAGGTCGGCCAGTTGCTCGACGGCCTGGTAGGCGGCGGAGGAGCGCAGCTGGTCGAGACGGGCGCGCTGGGCGGCGAGCGCGGCGTCGGCCGACTCGGCGCGCTTCTCGGCGGCGGCCTGCTGTTCCCGGGCCGCCGCCAGGTCCGTGGTGGCGGTGCGCAGCGCGGCGGCGCGCTCGGCGGTCTCGGCGCGGCGGGCGGTGAGCCGGTCCGCGGCGGCGCGGGCGTGGACCCGCAGATAGGTGGAGTAGCTCGCGAGGAAGGCGCGGGTGGCGTCGTCGGCGGCGGCCAGCCCCTCCAGCGTGCGCTGCACGGACTCCATGTCGTCGAAGGAACGGGCCGCCTCGGCGATCAGGTCGTCGTCGAGCGGGCGCAGGCCGGCGGTGAGGGTGTCGGAGAGCTTGGCCGGGTCGAGGTTCTTGGCGAGCTGCGGGCGGCGCAGGGTGAGGATCAGGGTGAGCAGTTGCTCGTACCGCTCCGGGCCGAGGCCGAACAGGCGCTGGTCGACGGCAGCACGGTAGTCGGCCGTGGAGGTGATCAGCTCACGTCCGAGTTCGGCGGCGAGCTGCTTCCTCGTCATCGGCCGGTCGTCGTGGGTGAGGAGGGAGAAGTCCTCGCCGACGCGGCCGTCGGCGACGAAGTGCCAGCGGGCGGGTGTGTCGCGGTGCCGCTGGGCGTGCAGCCCGATGCCGCAGGTGACGGCCTCGCCGGTCTCCCGGTGGGTGAACTCGATCCAGACGTAGCCGAGCGCGCTGTCCTGCCCGCGGAAGAGCAGGTTGGACTTCATCGTGCGGTCCTCGGCGGCGAACGGGTTGAGCCGCTTGGGGTCGATACGGCCGTCGAGGACGAACGGGAACAGAACCTCCAGCGCCTTGGTCTTCCCGGACCCGTTGGGGCCCCGCAGCACCAACCAGCCGCCCGCGAAGGAGAACTCCTCGTCCCGGTAGTCCCACAGGTTGATGATCCCGGCGCGGGTGGGGACGAACCGGGCTGAGGGAGTGGGGGCCTGGGTGGGAGCGGGGGTGCTCACGGAGTCGGGTCCTTGGCGATGTCGTCGGTGAACAGGGGTGTCTGGGAGGGCGGTTGGGCCGCCGTACGGGTTCTCACGCGGGCGGTAACCCCCCGGTAACGGGCGAGCAGCGGAAGCGCGAGGGCCCCGCCGTCGACCCGGGCGATCAGCGACATGGCGGCCAGCAGACCGAGCGCCTGGTCCAGCAGCCGGTCCGGGTCGTCGCGCAGGTCGGCGGCGAAGCCCGCGCCGTACTCGGCGGTGATCTCCTTGAGCTTGCCCCGCAGCCAGGAGCCCGTGACGAAGGGGGAACGGGTCTCCTCCGGCTCCTCCCCCTCGTCACCGGGTGGCGCGTACGCCGACGCCTCGTCCGGCTCTGCGAGTCCGGCGAGTTCGGCGACCGGACCACGCGACGGCAGAGCCGCGTCGATACGCCGGGCGCGCGCCGCGAGGCGTTCGGCGGCGGTGGGCGCGGGCAGCAGTTCGAGGGCGCGCCGTCCGGAACGCTGGACGGCGGCGCTGATCCGGGCGGCCAGCAGCAGCGCAGCCTGCGCGGCGGTACCGCCGCCGGGGAAACGGATGTCGGACAGCCTGCCGGAGGTGTCGATGAGCGCCACGCCCTCGGCCCGCCGCTCCACCGTCAACCCGGTCAGGCGCTCCAGGTCCTCGGCGAGGGCGGGGGCTCGCAGCTGGCCCAGGAGTTCGGTGTCGGCGTCGGCGTAGTACGCGACGGGATTCTCCAGCACCAGACGGCGGGCCCGGCGGGCCTGGTCGCGACGCTGGGCCGCACGCCCGGCGGACATGCCCAGCGCACCGGCCGAGTCCAGGAGCGCCGTGACCGAGGTCAGGTGCTGCAGGACGCGGGTCGGGTGATGGACGGCGAGCAGGATCTCCCGGTCGATGTCGTACAGGGCTTCGGCCCGCTCGGGGTCGCTGGCCCAGGCTGTGGCGGAGCCGTCGGCGAGGGTGAGCGCGCCGCGCTCGGTGAGCCAGGTGACGGCGTCGACGAAGGCGTCCCGGTCGGGCTTGCGCGCGGTGTCGAGGCCGAGTCCGTCGATGCGTACGGCGTCAGCGGCGACCGCGTCGGCCAGCTCGCCGAGCGCCACCTGCGCGCCGTGGCGGCCCAGCGCCGCGAGGGTGAGCACGAGGTAGGCGTAGCGGCGGCGGTCGAAGGGCCGTCCCGCGCGGGTGAGGGCCGGGCGGGTGGCGTCCAGGCCGTCCTGGGCGCGCTGGAGCCGGGCGGTGTCAGCGGTGGTCACGAGCCGGTAACCGAGCACCTCCATCAGGTCGGTGCGCAGCTGATCGGCCCAGCGGCGCACGGTCGCCAGCGCCACCTTGTCCGGGTACCCGGGTGTGATCAGCGGATGCCGCAGGACGAGCCGTACCGCCTTCTGGTAGTCGGCGAGTTCGAGCGGGGAGACGCCCCCTGCGACGCGGCTCATGCGGTCCTGCCGAGGTGACGGCTCGTACGGCTCGTACGGTTCATGCGGTGACCTCCAGGCGCAGCCCGTCGAGATGGAGACGCCCGCGCACGGTGTCAACAGTGGTGGAACCCTCGGCGGGGGCGAGGGTGAGCCGTACCCCGTGGGCGGAGCCGGAAGCGGCGGTGACCCGGCGGCTGGCGGGGACACGGGCGGCGAGGGCCACGTCCAGCAGGGCCAGCAGAGCCCGTGTCTCGGGCTCGTCGAGCGTCCGGCCGTACACACCGTCCGAGGCGAGAGAGTTCGCGGCACCCCGGCGCTCGGCCTGTTCCTTGAGCTGTTCGGCGCGGAGCAGGGCCCGCCGGTCGTCGTCGCGTTCGATGCGGCCGGGGCCGTGCAGGGCGGGGGTGCGGCCGGACTGGACCAGGGTGCGGGCGAGTTCGACCGGTTCCGCCTCCCACCAGGACGTACGCCCCGGGATCAGCTCGGGATCGGCGTACGGGACGGCGATGTGGCGGGGTGCACCGAGCCCAAAAACCGCCTGGTACAGGGCATGAGCGTCCTCGTCGCTCTCGCAGGAGGTGAACCACTGGGCGAGATGGCGCAGCTGGCTCTCCCGGCTCACTCCGCCACGGCGCGCCTCGGTGACCCGGCGCAGCAGAGCGAGGACGGAGCGGATCGCGGTGACGGTGGCGTCCTGCAGCCGCTCGGTCTCGCTGTGCTCGCGTTCCGCGAACCAGTGGACGATGCCGTCCCACCGATACCGCCAGTCAGCCAGGCGCTCGGCGGGGCTGCGGAAGAGCCGCTCGTCGGCCTCGGCCGCGTACTCGATCATGCGGTCCACGCCGGTGGCCGCGGCCTTCTCGACGGCCTCGGCCAGCAGCGGAGCGTAGCGGCCAAGTTCGGCGGTGAACTCCCGCATGTGCGCGAGGAGCGTGTCCTTGTGGGCGAGGAACACCTCGGGCCGGGTGTCGTTGGTGCGCGCCAGGTCGCCCAGCATGAGATAGAAGCGGGCGGCGCGCTGCGCCATCTCGTTCAGCACCGAGTCGAGACGGCCGAGCTTGCGGTACACCTCCTCGCCGTCGCCCGCGGTGTTGGCCTCGGCCAGGGCGCGCAGGTCGCCGAGAATATCGGGGAAGACGAGGCGGGAGAGCTGGGCGTCCTCCAGGCTGGCGCCGAGCACGTCCTCCACCGCCCGGTAAGCCCGGTATCCGGCCTGGGTGAACTGGTACACGTAGTGGCGGTTGCGGTACTCGGCAAGGTTCGCGGCGCGCGTCCCGTCGTATGACCGGTCCAGGACCTGCCACTCCGCGAGCGCGTCGAGCAGCGGCTGCACACCGGCGGGCCCGCCGACGGCGCCCACAGCGGGATGGTCGACGGCGAGCCGCTCCAGCAGCCCCACCACGTCCGAAGCGTGCAGCAGCACCTGGTAGTTGGCACGCCCGCGGTCGAAGGCCCGCAGCAGCCACAGGTACTCGTGGCGCTTCTCGGCGGCGGCGAAGTGGAACAGCCGCAGCCGGTCGTCGACGGAGAACGCGTCGATGCCGAACGCGCCCTCGTCAACGGACTCCGAGGCCGAGGGCTCCGAGGCGTCGAACTCGTCACTCACGGATCTGCGGGCTTCCCTTCTCCCCTGTTTCGGCCGGTGCACATCCGGCCGGAGACCACCGGATCCACACCAGTCTGCCGTACCCCGACCAGCGCGGGTAAGTCGCTCCCCGGCTCTTTCCATCTGTGCTACAGCGCGCCCCTCTCGCACCCCCTACCGGGCGGTGGCCGCTGTCGGGGATCCACCCGGCGGCCGGCTCAGCGGCGGATCGCTGCGTACGCCCCCAGCCACACCGGTGAGCCGCCCGCGGCGAGGGGCAGCCCTGCCGCGGTGCCGGGATCGCTGTCCACCGGCAGGCCCACTTGACCAACTCCCTGTCGCCGTCACACCGAAACGACATCTATTTTGGGCAACAAGAGGTATCGTTTCACTGGCAGGGTTAGCAGCGGAGGGACCATCCACATGGCCAGAACAGTCATCGACCTCGATGAAGACATGGTCACCGAGGCCATGCGCATCTTCGGGGCCAAAACGAAGGCCAAAGCCGTCCGCCTCGCCATGGAAGACGCCGTCAAGAGGCACCTGCGACAGGAGGGCTTCGACGCCATGGAGGCCGGCGAGTTCGACTTCAGTGAGATCGTCGAGAACACCGGCCCCCGCAACGCTGACGGCTCTCTCAAGCACGACGGCGACCGCGACGGAGGCCGGGCCGCCTGATGCAGGACCACTACCTGATCGACAAGTCCGCCCTCGCCCGCTGGACGAAACCGAGTGTCAAGGAGGTGCTCAAGCCCCTCCACGAGCGTTACCTCCTCGCAGTGTGCCAGCCCACGGAGTACGAGATGATCCACTCTGCACGGGACAGCTCCGAGGCGACCCGGATCAGCACCTGGCTCCATGCCTTCGACTACATTCACGCCGACGACCACACCTTCGTCCGCGCCCTGGAAGTCCAGCGCCACGCTCTCAACGCAGGCTTCCACCGCGCACTGTCCCTCCCCGACCTACTGATCGCCGCCACGGCAGAACTGCACCAGCGGACAGTCCTCCACTACGACGGCGACTTCGACATGATCGCCTCCCTGACGGGACAACCCGCCGAATGGGTCGTACCGCCCGGCAGCGCCGACCGTTGAGCGGGCCGCCCGTCTACCGGGCGAGGTCGGCGGCCGGAAGCCTTGGTCACGCGTTCCGCGACATCAGCCATGCCAAGTCCGCCGCGGCCTGACTGCGGACCGCCTGTTCACGAATGAATCCGGATCTCCGTCCGGCACATGGTGCGCATGGGCACGATCTCCACGCTCATGCGCATCCATCGTCCCCAACTGGAGCGTTTGGCCATGGCCAAACCGGATGCCGCGCAGCGTCATGCTGCGCCATCACCCGTCACCCGTATGCCCGGATTTACCCACCTGTACAGTAAAGGCGCAGGTCACGATGGTGATACGAAACAGGTTCGAGTCCCGTCACTCACCCTTCGTAGTCAGCCGGTGACCTGTGGGAGCAGGTAACCGGCTGAACTGCTTTTCGGGGCCCCGCGGGAGTCCGAGAAGGAGATCACAACGTCTTGACCTGGCCGCCGTCGATCGTGAACTCGACTCCTGTGATGTTGCCGGCGAGCGGGGACGCGAGGAAGAGAGCCAGGTCGGCGACTTCGTGAGCTTCGGTGACGCGCCCGGTGGAGATACCCATGCTCTGTGGCACGACCACATCGATGGCTTCCTGCGCGGTGGTCCCGGCCTGGGCCGCCGTGGCATCGGCGAAGCCGCCCGGGTCGGTCCACAAGGGCGTGCGAACCGGTCCCGGGGCGATCGCGTTGACCCGGACGCCTCGCGGTGCGAACTCCTCGGACAGCGACTTGGTCAGGCTGGCCAGCCCGGCCTTGGCCGCCGAGTAGTCCACGACCATGGGGAAGGGAAGGCGCGCGTTGATGGAGCTGATGTTGATGATGGAGCTCCCGTCCGCGTCCAGCAGGTGGGGAAGCGCCGCGCGGCTGGCCCGGACCGCGCTGAACAGGGTCACGTTGAAGATCCGTTGCCACTCGATGTCGTCGATGTCCAAGAAGCTCGGACGGGGTGTCGCGGTACCCAAACCGTTGACCAGGATGTCGACCCTGCCGTACCGGTCCACCGCGTGCCGGACCAGTGCGTCCGGTCCGTCCGCGGTGGCCAGGTCGACCGGGACCGCGGTGACGCCGTACTTCTCGCGGAGCTCTTCGAGCTCGGGAGTAATGCTCCGGCTGCCGGCGATGACGTGTACGCCTTCACGGGCGAAGGCGTCGGCGATGGCGAGGCCGATGCCCTTGCTTGCTCCGGTGACGACGGCGACGTTGTCCTTGAGCTGGAGGTCCATGGCGGTCCTTCTCCGGATCGGCCCCCGTATCTCCACGGTAGGAGGATTCGGCGCCGCCGTCTCGTCAAGCAGCCCGCCCGTTCAATGCGACGCTTCTGCGAGGGCGTCCGTCGCCGCCTGAAGGGCCCGGTGCCGGCTGAGCAGGTCGGTGCTGTCCGCCCACTGGTCCACGCCTCCGACCAGGGGCAGGCCGCGAAGATCCGGGTCCGTGACCGTGCGGGCCAGGGCCTGCGCGAAGCGCTCGGCACGCAGGACGAGGAACGGCGCGCGTGGTAGGGGCGGGACCTCGGGTCGGCGGGCTGTGCCCGGGTCAGACGCTCCGTCAGGCGTTCAGCTCCGTCTTGTCGCCCATCACCACGACCGGATGCTGCTTCGGGTCGAGGGTGCGCAGCAGGTACCGCATCGCCGACTCGGACAGGCTCACGCACGCCGATGTGCCGCTGCCGTGGTCCATGTGCAGCCATATGTCGCCGCCCTTCGACTGTCCCAGCCGCCGGGCCGGGTCATTGGCTGGAGTTCCCTTGACCCGGTTGTAGTCGATGGCGATGACGTAGTCGAAGTCGTGCCAGTAGGACTTGCTCCAGGTGTGCGGCGCCTGGAACGACGCGGACTTGGTATACGGCAGCTTGGCTCCCGGGTCGTCGAGCGCCGCACGCCGCCACCACGACTGCCCGTATCGCACCGCCTTTCCGCATGCGTCCCATGGTCGCAGTCCGCTCGGCACGGCTGCGCCGGGCCCCTGCGCGCGGCTTCCGCGCACGGCCCCTGCGCGCAGGCAGGGCGCCGACTTCGGGCGCGTCAGGACGAGTCCCGCGCCACCAGCTCCGTCGGCAGCACCACCTGCCGCCGGTCCAGCGTCCGGGAGGCCACCGGACGGTGGTCCGCTATCTCGTCCAGGAGCAGGTCGATCATCGCCCGGCCCATCTCCTCGATCGGCTGGCGCACACTCGTCAGCGGCGGGTCCATGTGGCGGGCGATCGCCGAGTCGTCGTATCCCACGAGCGCCACGTCGTCCGGGATGCGACGCCCCGCCTCCCGCAGCACCTGGCGCGCGCCCGCCGCCATCACGTCCGACTCCGCGAACACCGCGTCCAGGTCCGGGCGGCGGACCAGCAGTTCCGTCATGGCGCGCCGGCCGCCCTCCTCGGTGAAGTCACCGGGCAGGATCAGGGCCTCGTCCACCGCACGACCCGCGTCCCGCAGCGCGTCCCGGTAGCCGTCGATGCGCCGCTGGGCGCCGTACACGTCGAGCCGGCCGGTGATCGTCGCGATGCGGGCGCGGCCCCGGGCGATCAGGTGCTCCACCGCCGAGCGGCCGCCGCCGTAGTTGTCCGAGTCCACCGACGGCAGGGGCTCCGACGCGGAGCGGGGGCCGCTGATCACCGCCGGGATCCCCAGCTGGGCGAGCAGGTCGGGCAGCGGGTCGTCCGCGTGGACGGAGACCAGCAGGACGCCGTCCACCCGGTGCGCCGCCAGGTACTGCGCCAGCCTGCGCCGCTCCCGGTCGCTGCCCGCGAAGATCAGCAGCAACTGCAGCTCGGTGTCCGACAGCGCGGCCCCGACACCCGTCACCATGTCCGAGAAGTACGGCTCCGCGAAGAACCGCGTCTCCGGCTCGGGGACGACGAGCGCGATCGCGTCCGTACGGTTCGCGGCCAGCGCCCGGGCCGCCGTGTTCGGCACGTACCCCAGCTCCGCGACCGCCGCCTCGACGGCCGCGCGCGTCGCGTCGCTCACCCGGGGTGAGCCGTTGATCACCCGGGAGACCGTGCCGCGGCCCACGCCGGCCCGTGCGGCGACCTCCTCAAGAGTCGGCCGCCGGCCACTTCGGCCCCGCGTTCCGTGGCCTGTCATGGTCGCCTCCCGTCGCACCGCGCGTCGCGCGCCTGGCCTGGAATGTAACAGTCCCGTGCGGCTCCGCGACCGCCGCCGGGGCCGACCGCCCCGGGCCCCCGCGCCCCGTGGGCGGCCCCGCTCGGCGGCCAGTTAACGTCCCGATAACTGAACGCGTCTGACACCGTCCGCTCCCCTGACACCCCCGCCCGGACCCACGACTCTTCAACACGTCACCTGTGGGAGCGCTCCCACAGTACCTGCCCCATACACATCCCGCACGTTCCCCGCCCGAGCCGCAGCGACAAGACACGGGCCCAGCACAGAAGTTGGCCGGGGGGTCGGCACGTCAGGGCAACTGGAGGACGACATGCGAGCACGTACCCGATCCAGCCACAAGGCGACAGCCCTCACGGCCGTCGCCGTGCTGGGCGCCGGGCTGCTGGCCGGCTGTGCCAACGACAGCGGCGGGAGCAGCGACGGCGGTTCCGGTGGCGACAGCAAGGGCAAGACCACGATCACGCTGGGTCTGTTCGGCACGATGGGTTTCAAGGAGGCCGGTCTCTACGCGGAGTACGAGAAGCTCCACCCGAACATCAAGATCCAGGAGAACGCGATCGAGCGGAACGAGAACTACTACCCCGCTCTCGTGAACCACCTGACCACCAACAGCGGTCTGATGGACGTCCAGGCCGTCGAAGTCGGCAACATCGCCGAGGTCACCAGCACCTTCGCGAGCAAGCTGGTGGACCTGTCCAAGGTCTCCGGCGTGCAGAAGAGCAACTGGCTGGACTGGAAGTGGCAGCAGGCCCCACCAAGGACGGCCAGACCATCGGCCTCGGCACCGACATCGGCCCGCTGGCGATCTGCTATCGCAAGGACCTGTTCCAGGCGGCCGGCCTGCCCACCGACCGGGACGCCGTGGGCAAGCTGTGGGCGGGCAGCTGGGACAAGTTCGTCAAGGCCGGCGAGCAGTACAAGAAGAAGGTGCCGAGCGGCACCACCTTCATGGACTCCCCCGGCGGTCTGCTCCAGGCGATCCTCGCCGGCGAGAGCACCCGCTTCTACGACTCCTCCGGCAAGGTCGTCTACAAGTCGAACCCGGCTGTGAAGGCCGCCTTCGACACCACCGCGAAGGCCGCGCAGGAGGGTCTGGTCGGAGGGCAGACCCAGTTCCAGCCGGCGTGGAACACGACGATCGCCAACAGCAAGTTCGCCGCCATGTCCTGCCCGCCCTGGATGCTCGGCTACATCAAGGGCCAGTCGAAGCCGGAGGCGAAGGGCAAGTGGGACGTGGCCCAGGCGCCGAAGGCCGGCAACTGGGGCGGCTCCTTCCTGACCGTGCCGAAGAGCGGCAAGAACGCCGCCGAGGCCGAGAAGCTGGTCGCCTGGCTCACCGCGCCCGAGCAGCAGGCCGAGCTGTTCGCGACCCAGGGCTCCTTCCCGAGCGCACCCGGCGCGTACACGACGCCCGCGGTGACCGGGGCCAAGAACGACATGACCGGTGACGCCCCGATCGGCACGATCTTCGCGGAGGCCGCCAAGAACATCCCGGTCCAGGTCATCGGCCCGAAGGACCAGATCATCCAGCAGGGCCTGACGGACAACGGCGTCATCCTCGTCACCAAGGGCAAGACGCCGCGGAGGCCTGGGCGACGGCCACCAAGACCATCGACAACAACCTGGAGAAGTGACCGGCATGGCCACCCGGCCCGACATCGCCGCGCCCCCCGCGAAGGAGGGGGGCGCGGCCCCGGCCCGCCCGCCCGCCACCCCCACGGAGGCGGAGCGGCGGCGCCGCGCCCGCTTGTCCCGGCGCTGGCAGCGGGACATCAAGTGGAGCCCGTACGCCTTCGTCTCCCCCTTCTTCCTGCTCTTCGTCGCCTTCGGGCTCTTCCCGCTGGTCTACACGGGCTGGGCCTCGCTGCACACGGTGGAGCTGACCGCGCCCACCGACATGCAGTGGGCGGGCCTGCACAACTACACGCGGATCTTCGACGACGACTTCTTCTGGAACGCGGCGAAGAACACCCTGACCATCGGCATCATCTCGACGGTCCCGCAACTGCTGATGGCCATGGGTCTCGCGCACATCCTCAACTACAAGCTGCGCGGCTCGACCTTCTACCGGGTCGTGATGCTCGCGCCGTACGTGACGTCGATCGCCGCGGCCTCCCTCGTGTTCGTCCTGCTGTTCGGCCGCGACTACGGCGTGATCAACTGGGCGCTGCACTTCGTCGGCATCGACAAGATCGACTGGCAGAACGACAAGTGGCCGTCCCAGATCGCCGTCTCGACGATCGTCATCTGGCGCTGGACCGGCTACAACGCGCTGATCTACCTCGCGGCGATGCAGGCGATCCCGCAGGACCTGTACGAGTCGGCGGCGCTGGACGGCGCCTCGCGCTGGCAGCAGTTCTTTCATGTCACCCTGCCGCAGCTGCGCCCGACGATCCTGTTCACCTGCGTCGTCTCGACGATCGGCGCGAGCCAGGTGTTCGGCGAGCCGCTGATCTTCGACGCCAACAAGGGCGCGTCGGGCGGTGCGGAGCACCAGTTCCAGACGCTTGGCCTGTACCTGTACGAGCAGGGCTGGGTGAACCAGCACCTGGGCCGCGCCTCCGCGATCGCCTGGACGATGTTCCTGATCCTGATCGTGATCGGCGTCGTCAACTACGTCATCTCGCGCCGGCTGCGCGCCAGTAGTCAGGAGACCCGGCCGTGACGACGACCCTGAACCCTCCCACCGACGCGGCGGCGAAGGAGCCGAAGCGCGTACGGCGCACGAAGTCGGCCCGTGCGGGCGGGCAGATGCATGCGGGCCCGATCGCGTACACGATCCTCGTGCTGTTCTCCATCGGCTCGCTGTTCCCGCTGGTGTGGACGGCGATCGCCGCCTCCCGCACCAACAACCGGCTGGCGCAGAGCCCTCCGCCGTTCTGGTTCGGTGGGAACCTCTTCCACAACCTCGACATCGCCTGGAGCCAGGCGAACCTGGGCAAGGCGTTCGTCAACACCACGATCGTCGCGGGGACCTCGGCGGCGGCCATCGTCTTCCTGTCGACGATCGCCGGGTTCGCCTTCGCCAAGCTGCGCTTCCGGGGCCGCAACATCCTGATGCTGGTCGTGATCGGCATCGGCACGATGATGGTGCCGCCGCAACTGAGCATCATCCCGCTGTACATGATGGTCGCGAAGCTGGACTGGACGGACCAGTTGCAGGCGGTCATCTTCCCGTCGCTGGTGAGCGCGTTCGGCGTGTTCTTCATGCGGCAGTACCTGATCCAGGCGCTGCCGGACGAGCTGATCGAGGCGGCCCGGGTGGACGGTGCGAGCAGCTGACGGGTGGTGTGGAACGTGGTGTTCCCCGCGGCGCGGCCCGCGATGGCCGTGCTCGGCATGCTGACGTTCGTACAGGCCTGGAACGACTTCCTGTGGCCGTTCCTGGTCCTGACCCAGACCGGCAACCCGACCGTGCAGGTCGCCCTGGCGGGCCTGGGCCGCGGCTACACCGTCGACCAGTCCCTGATCATGGGAGGCGCGCTGCTCGGTACGCTGCCGCTGCTACTGGTCTTCGCGATCTTCGGCAAGCAGATCGTGGGCGGCATCATGCAGGGCGCGGTCAAGGGCTGACGCCAATCCGCCGTGGGCGCCCATCCGCCGTGGGCGCCCATCCGCCGTGGACGCCCACCCGCCGACGGGAGCCGGATCACCGCCGCTCCGGCCCCTTCCCTCCCCCTCTCCCTCCCCCTCTTCCGCCAACTCATCGGTCTTCACGACCTCATATGGGAGCGCTTCCATGTCTGAGTCCGCACAGTCGGCCCCCCCGGTGACCTTTCCTCCCGCCTTCCTCTGGGGCGCCGCGACCTCCGCGTACCAGATCGAGGGGGCGGTGCGGGAGGACGGCCGCACCCCCTCCATCTGGGACACCTTCAGCCATACACCGGGCAGGACGGCCGGCGGCGAGAGCGGTGACATCGCTGTCGACCACTACCACCGCTATCGCGAGGACGTGGCGCTGATGGCCGAGCTGGGCCTGAACGCGTACCGCTTCTCGATCTCCTGGTCGCGCGTGCAGCCCACCGGCCGGGGCCCTGCGGTCCAGCGGGGCCTGGACTTCTACCGCCGCCTGGTGGACGAACTCCTCGCGCACGGCATCCGGCCGGCGATCACCCTCTACCACTGGGACCTCCCACAGGAGCTGGAGGACGCGGGCGGCTGGCCGGAGCGGGACACGGCGTACCGGTTCGCCGAGTACGCGCGGATCGTGGGCGAGGCCCTCGGTGACCGCGTGGAGCAGTGGATCACCCTGAACGAGCCCTGGTGCAGCGCTTTCCTGGGCTACGGCTCCGGGGTACACGCCCCGGGCCGTACGGACGCGGCGGCGTCGCTGCGCGCGGCCCACCACCTGAACCTGGCACACGGACTCGGCGCCTCTGCCCTGCGGTCCGTGATGCCGGCCCGCAACGCGGTGGCGGTCAGCCTCAACTCCTCCGTGGTGCGCACGGTCTCCCATGACCCCGCGGACCTGGCGGCGGGCCAGAAGATCGACGACCTGGCCAACGGGGTCTTCCACGGCCCGATGCTGCACGGTGTGTACCCGGAAACCCTGCTGGCGGCCACGTCGTCGGTCACGGACTGGTCGTACGTCCACGACGGCGACCTGGAGACGATCCACCAACCGCTGGACGCGCTGGGCCTGAACTACTACACGCCGACGCTGGTCTCGGCGGCCGAGGAGCAGGCGAGTGGCCCGCGTCCGGACGGTCACGGCGCCAGCGCCCACTCGCCCTGGCCGGGCGCGGACGACGTGGCCTTCCACCAGACCCCGGGCGAGCGCACCGAGATGGGCTGGACGATCGACCCGACCGGGCTGCACGAGCTGATCATGCGCTACACGCGGGAAGCGCCGGGCCTGCCGCTGTACGTCACGGAGAACGGCGCGGCCTACGACGACAAGCCGGACCCGGACGGCCGCGTCCACGACCCGGAGCGGATCGCCTACCTGCACGGGCACCTGTCCGCGGTGCGCCGGGCCATCGCGGACGGCGCGGACGTGCGGGGCTACTTCCTGTGGTCCCTGTTGGACAACTTCGAGTGGGCGTACGGCTACGAGAAGCGCTTCGGGGCGGTGTTCGTGGACTACTCGACCCTGGAGCGGACCCCGAAGTCCAGCGCGCACTGGTACGGCCGGGCGGCGCGGACCGGGGAGCTGCCGCCGCTGGAGGACTGACCGGCCGGGGGGACGGGTTCGGGGCGCGGCACGGGAGGGGAGTGCCGCGCCCTGGTGGTCGTGTGCTGACCGGTGGCTGTCGCAACGGGGCTGTGGTGCAGGACCGGTGTCCTAGGGTGTGGTCGCGTGACCACCGAAGCCGCCGACAGTGCGGCAACCGTCTACCCGTCCTCGCAGCGTCGCACCTCGCTCGTCGCCCTCGGCTCGCTCGCGTTCGTGGCCGCGGGGGTCTGGCTGCTGGTCGACCATGCCACGCTCAAGGGCATCGCCGCAGGTGCGGCCGCCGTGCCGTTCTTCGGCCTGTGCGCGGGTGTGGCGATCGGCCGCCTGCTGCGCCGGCGGCCCGAACTGGTGCTGAACCGAGATGGCCTGACCCATGTGATGCTGGGCTCGATCCGCTGGACGGAGATCGCGGAGGTCACCGTCCGCGAGGTCAGGGTGCGTTCCGCCTCCCAGCGCATGATCGAGCTGGTGCTGCATGACCCGGACGCCTACCTGGCGCGCGCCCCGCGCATGGCCCGGGTCGCCGGCAAGGCCAACCTGCGGTTCGGCTACAGCCCGGCGAGTATCTCGGTGACCACGCTCCCGGTGGACCTGGAGGAGGTGATGGCGGCCATGCGCCGCCACCACCCCGAGTTGAGATTCAGGTGGTAGCACCGTGGGGCATGCCCTGCGGGGTCGGCTCCGCGGGGCCCACGGGCACTACTTGTAGGTGCCGAACGCCTTCGAGAACGCGAACCTGTCCTGGGTGATCGAACTGCACGTCGGGTCCGCCGTCGGCTTGGGGCCGCCGTCGCACTGCTTGTCGCGTGCGGCCGACCACATCGACAGCCCGCCGAGGCCCTTGGACTTGGCGAAGGTCACCAGTTGGGTGGCGTCGTCGACCTTGAAGACCTCGGAGGAGACGTCGTTGACGCCGATCATCGGGGTGACCGCGACCGTCTTCCAGGCCGCGCCGTCGGTCAGGCCCAGCACGCTCTTGATCTGCGCTTGCGTCGCGGTCGCCGCCTGTTCGGCGTAGGTGCCCATGTCGCCGCTGTACGCGGCGCCGTAGTCCATCGCCATGATGTTGACGGTGGAGATCTTCACGCCGTTGGACTTGGCGTCGGCGAGGAGGTTCACTCCGTCCTGGGTCAGGCCCTCCGGCATCACCGGAAGCGTGAACGACACGTCCAGTCCCGGGTGTTGCTGCTGCAGCTTGGTGATGGCCTGGGCGCGGCGGGTGTTCGCGGCCGTGTTCGGCAGCGCGCCGCCCTCGACGTCGAAGTCGACCTCGGTGAGTTTGTACGCGTCCACGACCTTCCCGTACGCCGCCGCCAGCGTGCCAGCCGAGGAGCAGGTCGTGGCCAGCTCCGAGCCGGAGGCGCCGCCGAAGGAGGCCCGGACGTCGCCGCCCTTGGCGCGCAGGGCGCCGATCTGCGCGGCCACCGCGTCGTTGCCGAGGTCGGAGACGCCGCCCCATTTGGGGGTGCAGCCGCCGCCGTCGGTCACGAACGCCAGGTTGTAGTTCTTCACGCCGGTCGCGTCGGCCGCGGCGACCAGGTCGAAGGCCGGGTAGAGGGACGTGTCGACGTACGGGGAGAAGCCGGCGTTCGTCGTGGATCCGGTGCCCGTGCCGCCTCCGGTGGTCTGCGTGGCGGTGGGCGACGGAGTGGCGGTCGAAGGCGGGGTCGGCGCCGGGGACGGGGACTGAGTCGGGCGGCCGCTCGGCTGCGGGGGCGTGCCGTCGTCGGCGGAACACTTCGCGCCGTCGATGACACAGCCCGTCGGGTCCCCGGAGCCGCTCACGACGAAGCCGACGGTCACCGACTCGCCCGCCGCCAGGCCGTCCTTGTCCCAGGACGGCGGCTTCACGGTGACGTGCTGTCCGCTCACCGTCGACGTGCCGTCCCACAGCGAGCTGAGCTTCGCACCCGAGGGAAGGTCGAACTGGAGCGTCCAGTCGGACTTGGCCTGGCCGCTGTCGTTCATGACCACGTACTGCGCGGTGTAGCCCGTCGACCAGGTGCTGGTCTTCGTGTACGCCGCGCCGACGCCGGCGGCGTGCGCGGTGCCGGTGACCACCAGGGCGCCACCGCCGACCACGACGGCGGCGACCGTGCCGCCGATCGCCTTGTTTCTGCCGCTGATCCCGCGCCGGTGCGCCTTGCTCATCGCGTGCCTGCCTTCGCTGGTACGGAGGGGTTGATGCGGCAGCACGCTAGCGAGCCGGTAGGGGGCAAACCGCCTGATCCGGGCGGGCGTTGAGGATCTTAGGGTGCGCTTAAGGAAGGGATCAGGGGCGGTTAAAGGTAGAGACCAATATGCGGCGGCGTCTGCGGCGCACGCGGTGGCCTCGCCGTACCGGGGCCCGTCCGTCCAGCTGGAACCAGATCCGCACCTCCGTGCCGCCCAGCACCGAGGAGCCGATCCGTACGTCGCCGCCGGTCGACTCGGCGAGCCGGCGCACGATGTCCAGGCCGAGGCCCGTCGAGCCGTCGCTGCCTGAGCCGCGGCCGCGGGCCATCGCCGCCTGCGGGTCCGGTATGCCGGGTCCGGCGTCGGACACCAGCACGATCACCGCGTCGTCGGCGTTGTGCACGTCGACCGCGAACGCCGTGCCCTCCGGGGTGTGCCGGAAGACGTTCCCGAGCAGGGCGTCCAGTGCGGCGGCGAGGTCGGACCGGGCGACGGGTATGCGGACCGGACGGTCGGCCCCGGCCACCCGCCACTTGCGGCCCTCGTCCTCGGCGAGCGCCGACCAGAACTCCATCCGCTCGCGCACCACCTCCGCCGCGTCGCACCCGGCGCCCGCTCCGGCCGCCGCCGTCTGCGGCTTGGCCTCGCGGGCCGTACGGATGATCGTGTCCACCTCGCGCTCCAGCTGCGCCACCGCCTGACGGGTCTGCTCGGCGGCCGGCCCGTCGCCGAGCGAGGCCGCGTTCAGCCGCAGGACGGTCAGCGGCGTCCGCAGGCGGTGGGACAGGTCGGCCGCCAGCTCCCGCTCGTTCGCGAGGAGTTGTACGACCTGGTCGGCCATCGAGTTGAACGCGACCGCCGCCGCGCGCAGTTCGGCCGGCCCGTCCTCGGGGACACGCGCTCCGAGCTGCCCCTCCCCAAGGTCGTGCGCGCCCTCGGCCAGGCGCCGCGCGGGCCGCACCATCCGTACGCCGAGCCGGTCGGCGACCGCCACCGAGCCGATGATCAATGCGACGCCGACCGCGGCGAGCACCGCCCAGGCCGTGCCGACGCCGTGCGTCACCTCGGACTCGGGCACGTAGACCTCGATCACGGCGATCGCCCCGGAGCTGAGCGCGGTGGGCTGGAGCAGCGTGGAGCCGCCCGGGACCTCGGTGGTGGAGGCACGTCCGAGCCGGCGGGTGGCCGCGATGTCCTTGGCGGCGGCGCGCCGGCGGCCGATGTCGACCGCTTTCGTGCCGTCCCCCGCGGGGATGTGCACCGCTATCCCGTCGTCGGAGCCCGCCGAGGCGACGACCCGCTCCAACTGATCCCGGTCGGTGGTGATGGACAGCGCGGGCGCGATCGCGGCGGCCTGCCGCTCGGCGCTGGAGAAGGCCCGGTCGCGTGCCATCTCCTTGACGACCAGCCCGAGCGGGACCGCGAAGGCGACCACCACCATCGCGGTCACCGCCAGACACACCTTGACCAGAGCCCACCTCATGGCAGCGGCTCCGTCCGAGGCGGCTCCAGCTTCACGCCGACTCCGCGCAGGGTGTGCAGATAGCGCGGCCTGGCGGCCGTCTCACCCAGCTTCCGCCTGAGCCAGGAGAGATGGACGTCGATGGTCTGGTCGTCGCCGTACGACTGCCGCCAGACCTCCGCGAGCAGTTCCCTGCGCGGTACGACGACGCCGGGCCGGTCGGCGAGGAAGGCGAGCAGGTCGAACTCACGGCGTGTCAGGTCCAGGGGCATGCCGTCCAGTTCCGCGTGGCGGCGCAACGGGTCGATGGCGAGGCCGCCGACCCGGATGACGGTCGGGGGCCCGGCGTCGGCGGCGGCCGTGCGGACGCGGCGCAGCACCGCCGCGATCCGAGCCGAGAGGTGCTCGACCGAGAACGGCTTGGTCAGATAGTCGTCCGCGCCCGCGTTGAGCAGGCGGACGATCTCCGTCTCGTCGTCGCGTGCCGTGGCGATGATGACCGGGACGTCCGTGATGCCGCGCAGCATCTTCAGCGCCTCGGAGCCGTCCAGGTCGGGCAGTCCGAGGTCGAGGATGACGACATCGAAGGGGACGTGCGCGACCTCGCGCAGCGCCTCCAGCGCGGTGCCGACGCTGCGCACGGTGTGTCCGGCCTCCGTCAGATGCCTGATGAGCGCCGAGCGTACGAACTGGTCGTCCTCGACCACGAGCACACTTGCCATGGGCGGCACCGTACGCCATGCGGGCCGGGCCGTTCGGGGGCTGTGGACAACTCCCCACGCCGCAACGGGAGAAACGGAACTGTGTGCGACCCGTGAGACACCCGTGGGGCTGGTGATGCAGTATGGCCGGGATGTTGAGAGGTCTCCTGCACGTACTGGCGTGGACGCTGGCCACCGGAGCGGCGGCCACGCTGTCGTGGTGGGGTGTCCACACGGTGCTGGCGGGCACCGCGTACGACCCGCCGCGCGCCCTGCCCGTCACCGCGGGCGGCGCGACGACGCAGGAGTCGAGACCGCTGGTTCCCTCGACGCAGCGGCCGGCCCCGTCGAAGATCCCGTCGTCGACGCCGAGCACGACGAGCCCGCGGCCGACGCCCTCCAAGTCCCGGGCCACGAAGCCCAGCCCGTCCACCACCACCTCCGGCCAGGTCAAGAGCTACGACACCGCCGGCGGTCGCGTGGTCTTCGACCTGGGCACCACCTCGGCGACGCTCGTGTCGGCCACCCCCGGCACCGGCTGGTCGATGCAGGTCTGGAAGACGGAGACCTGGATCCGCGTGGAGTTCGCGTCCGGTGCCGACCGGGTGTCGGTGTTCTGCACCTGGCACGACGGTCCGCCCCATGTGGAGATCGGGAACTACTAGGGCCTGTCTTTCGGAGGCGGCGGGCTCGGTCTGGTTCAGCGGAAGACCGACGGCGGGGGCGCCGGGGACGCCACCGCCGCCGCGTCCGTGACCGCCGCCGCGCCGCCCGTGAAGTCGGTCAGCGCCTTGCCGTGCTCCACGCGCGCGGGGTGCGGGTCCGAGGCGGCTCGGCGGGTCAGTTCGGCGACCGGGAGCGGGAGGGCGCAGGCGGCCAGGACCGCGTTGCCGAAGCGCTTGCCGCGCAGGACGGCCGGATCGGCGATCAGTGCGAGCTCGGGGAAGACGGCCGCCGTCGTGGAGATCTGGCCGCGCAGATGGGCGAGCGGAGGGCCGTCGGCGAGGTTGGCCGCGTACACACCGCCGTCCTTCAGCGCCCGGCGGACCTCGGTGAGGAACTCGACCGACGTCAGATGCGCCGGGGTGCGCGCCCCACTGAACACATCCACGACGACCAGGTCCGCCCAGCCGTCCGGCACCTTGGCGAGCCCCTCCCGGGCGTCCGTGGAGCGCACCCGGATCCGGGCGTTCGGGTCCAACGGCAGGGCACGGCGCACGAGTTGGACGAGTGCCGCGTCACGCTCCACGATCTGCTGGGTGGAGCGGGGGCGGGTCGCGGCGGTGTAGCGGGCGAGCGTGAACGCGCCGCCGCCGAGGTGCACGGCGTGCACGGGACGGCCGGGCGGGGCGGCCAGGTCGATGACGTGACCGAGCCGGCGCTGGTACTCGAAGGACAGGTACCGCGGGTCGTCCAGGTCGACATGCGACTGCGGGGCGCCGTCGAGGAGGAGGGTCCAGGCGCGCGCCCGGTCCCGGTCGGGTATCAGCTCGGCGAGTCCGCCGTCGACCGCCTCGACGACGGCCTCGGCTCCCTGCCCGCGCCGCGCGTTCCGTGACCTGCCCATCCCGCCATTATCGGGGGCGGCGCGGAGGGCGGCTCACCGAGGACGGGCCCTGCTCGGCAACCCGGTCGGCTCACCGGCCCTCGCCCGGCCGGAGGTGTTCGATTCGAGGTGTGGACGGAGGCTCACCGACGGTTGCCGGGGCGGTCCCGGCCGGGCGGGCCGTTCATCGACAGTTGTCGGCGGCCTCGATCGTGCGGGCCGCCTCCCCGAGGGCCGCGCGCAGGACCGCCGGGTCCGTGGCCGGTTCCGCCTCGCCGGGCGGCAGGAGCCAGCCCGTGCCCTCGACCGGGGGCAGCGGGGCGACCAGGCTCATGCCGCGCCCGTCGGTCTTCGTGCACGTGCTGCCGGGGACGTCCCAGGCGTCCGCGGTGCCGGGCGGAACCAGGAAGCCGAGGGTGTCGCAGTCGTCGTCGTGCAGGACGGGCCCGACGCAGTCGCCCGCGCCGCGGCGGAGGATGTCGACCGCCTCGAGCCCCTGCCGGGCGGGCACGGTCACGAGGTCGGGGGCCCGGTGCGGCGGTGCGGCGCACTCGGGGGCCGGCACGGTCTGGGCGGCCTGCGGCCGTGTACGGAACTCGGTGCTGTGCGGGGTCTGCGTCCCGGCATCCACAACGGAACCCTCCTCGACGGTGAGTTGGGTCGGGAGTTCGGGCGGCTCCCGGTCCACAGGGTTCAACGCTCGGGGGCGTCAACGGCAACGGCGCAACACTGCCGCAAAGGATGGCAGTTCATGGCAGATCTCGCATGAGATATCCGGTTTGTAGCCAAACCTCGCATGACCACACCTGCGAGGAAGGTACGTTCTTGCACCGCCGGACGCAGGGAACCAACTGGCACCACGCGGACAAGCCTCCCCAATCCGGCATGGTTCGACGGTTCGCACGAGAGGGCCCGGCCATGACCTCGTCCCAGACCCCCCGGCCACCACGGCCGAATCTCGCCTTCCGGCAGCTGCGCGGATCACGCTCGCCGGGCGAGTTCGCCGCGGCGGTACGGCGTGCCGCACGCGAGATCGGTGAGCGGGTCAGCTGTGACGCGCGGTACATCGGACGCGTCGAGGCGGGAGAGATCCGTTGTCCCAACTACGCCTACGAACGGGTGTTCCTGCATATGTTCCCCGGGCGCACGCTCGCGGACCTGGGGTTCGCGCCCCGCTCCGCGGTGCGCGGCCGAGGGGCGCGCAGTACCGACGAGGCGCCCCCCACACACACCAACCGCCGTCCGTATGCCTCCGATGAGCACCGGAAGGCATACGAGACGTATCACCCATCGGACACCTACGAGTCGCACGAGTCGTACGCCACGCACGCGTACGACGCACAGAACCACGAGGAGAGCGACGTGCAGCGTCGCGCATTCATGACCGGCGGCACCGTGACGGTGGCCGCCGCCTCCCTGGGCCCCTTCGGGCTCACCCTCGGCGGCCCCGCAGCGGCCGCCGAACGCCCCGTCCACCGTGCGGGCTCGTCCGAGGCGAGCGCGCTCGAGGAGGCCGTACGCAAGATCCGCCTGCTCGACGACCGGCACGGCGCGGACGGCCTGTACCGCCGCGCGGCGGCCCCGCTGCGCGCCGCGTACGCGCTGCTCGACGCGGGTACGACCCGGCAGACGGTCGCCGACCGGCTGTACTCGGGCGCGGGTGAACTGGCCATCTCGGTGGGATGGCTGGCGCACGACTCCGGGCGTTACGACGACGCCCGCTCGCACTACGCGGAGGCGCTGGCGACGGCCCGGATGTCCGGGGATCCGGGACTCGAGGCACACGCGTTCTGCAACACGGCGTTCCTCGCGCGCGACGCCGGCCGGCCGCGGGAGGCCGTACGGGCGGCGCAGGCGGCCCAGCGTGTCGCGCGCCCGCTCGGCTCGCAGCGGCTGATGTCGCTGCTCGCCCTCAGGGAGGCGGGCGGCTGGGCAGGACTCGCGGACCGGGCGGGCTGCGAACAGGCGCTCGCACGGGCGCAGGCGTTCTTCGAACGGGGGCCGTCGGACTCGGACCCCGAGTGGATGACCTTCTACGGCGAGGCCGAACTGGAGGGCCTGGAGGCGCAGTGCTGGTCGACGCTGGGCGACTGGGCGCGGGCGGCCCGGCACGCACGGCGCGCGGCGCAGCTCCAGGATCCGCACTTCACCCGGAACATCGCCCTGTACACGGCCGAACTGGCCGACGACCTGGCCCGCGGGGGTCGTCCCGACGAGGCGGCGCAGGCCGGTCACCGCGTGCTGGACCTCCTGGACCAGGTCCAGTCCTCCCGCGTCCTGACGATGCTGGCGGGCACGGCGAGGGTACTGCTGCCGCACCGGCGGGCGTCGGGGGTGTCGGCGTTCCTGGACCGGCATGCGTCACTGCCGCGCAGTGCGTGAGCCGCTCGGGGCCGGGGTCGCCCGGGTGTTGGTTCCGCGACTTCGCGGTACGAGGTGCCTCCCCCAAGCTCTTCGAGCAGGGGGTACCCCCAGCGCCCACCCGTGCCGCCTGGGGGTGCCCCCACGCCGTGCAGGCTCCGGGGGAGGCACGACTGCCCGCAGCTACGCCAAGTGCCCCAAGTCGTTCCACGACTCGATCGCCGGCTCGCCGTAAGCCCACCCGAGCACCGAAAGCGACGTCGGATTCAGCCGTATCCGCGCCGCGAACTCCAGCGGCAGCCCCAGCCATCGCGCCCCGATGGACCGCAGGATGTGCCCGTGTGCGAACACCAGCACGTCCCGGTCCTCCGACCGCGCCCAGGCCACGACCTCGTCCGCGCGCGCCGAGACCTCCGCAAGGGTCTCCCCGCCGGGCACGCCGTCGCGCCAGATGAACCAGCCCGGCCGGATCTCCTGGATCTCGGCCGGCGTCATCCCCTCGTACGCCCCGTAGTCCCACTCCATGAGCGTGTCCCAGACGCTCGCCCGCTCACCGAAGCCGGCGAGTTCGCAGGTCTCACGCGCGCGTGCCAGCGGACTGGTGCGCACCTCGACCCCGAGCAGCCCGTCGAACGGCGCCCGGTGCAGCCGCTCCCCGAGCAGCTTGGCGCCCCGCCGCCCCTCCTCCAGCAGCGGCACATCGGTCCTGCCGGTGTGCTTGCCGGACAGCGACCATTCCGTCTGTCCGTGCCGGGCCAGCAGGATGCGCGGTGCCATGAGAGACCTTTCCGGGAGAAATGAGCAGGGGCCTCACTCCATCATCGCCCACCCCTTCCCGGGGCAACCCGGGGGGCGATCTCTGCGTCTTTGAGGGCCGGGGCGCCCCACGAAGGCTGGCGCCCGCACCGTAAGGTGGCACGACCGGAAGGCCGGGAGCCGCGACCAGGAGCAGAAGGGGGAGGGCGAATCGGATGCCGCAGGCCGAGACACCAGGCATCGGGGTGGGCCCGCTGACCCGGCTGCGCTGGTGGACCGAACTGCCCCTGATCCTGGTGGTGTACGCCTCGTACTCCGCGGGCCGGCTGCTCGCGCGGGGCGACGTCGGCGGCGCCGTCGACCACGGCCTGGCGATACTGCGCCTGGAGAAGCTCCTCCACATCAACGCCGAGCATCCGCTGAACCGTCTCTTCACCCGCGAGGCGTGGCTCGGCGTGCCCGCCGACTTCTGGTACGCGTCGCTGCACTACCTGGTCACCCCCGCGATCCTGATGTGGATCTTCAGGCGCCGCGCGGAGCACTACCGGGCGGCCCGCACCTGGTTGATGACGTCCACGTTCATCGGTCTGATCGGCTTCTCCCTGATGCCGACCTGCCCGCCGCGCCTGCTCTCCGCGGGCCACGGGTTCGTCGACACGATGGCGCAGTACAGCTCCTACGGCTGGTGGGGCGGCGAGGGGAGCGCGCCTCGGGGCCTGGGCGGCATGACGAACCAGTACGCGGCGATGCCGAGCCTGCACGTCGGCTGGGCGTTGTGGTGCGGGGTGTTGCTGTGGCGGCACGGCCGCTCGCGCTGGGCCAGGGTCGTGGCGGTCGTGTATCCGCTCGGGACCACGTTCGTCGTGATGGGCACCGCGAACCACTACCTCCTCGACGCGGTCGCCGGGGTCGCCGTCATGGGCGTCGGCTTCCTGCTGAGCCGACCGGTGATGCGGGCGGCGGACGCGGTCAGGGCCTGGCTGCGGGCGCGGTTCGCACCGGTCGCGGAGCCCTCGTCCGCCGCAGGTTCCCCAATTGTCAGTGCCGGATGCCAGACTTCGGCGGGTGAGCGAATTCCCCGACAGCCCCTCTCCCGCCCCCGGCCGGGAGCCGGGCCGGGTGCCGCTCCCGCGGACGCGGGGGACGGCGCTGCGGCAGCGGCTCGCTGAGCTGCGCGGGCCGTCCGTACAGCCCAGGGCGCTGGACGCGCGCGCCCTCGCCGCGCTCGCCGCGAACCCCGGGTGCCGGCGGCGCGCGCTGCTGGACGGCGCCGGGATCGACAAGGCGGTGCTGGCGGGCGCGCTGGGCGCGCCGTCGGCGTTCGGCCAGTCGCAGTTCGCCTTCATGCGGGGCAACGCGTTCGAGGCCCGGGTCAAGGCGGACGGCGGTGCGGAGCTGCTGCGTCTGGTGCGCGAGAAGCTGGACCCGACCGCCGACGCCCCGGAGGGGGCCCTCGTTCCGGACCTCGCCGCGGTCGGCCCGGAGGGGCGCGCGGCGCGTACGGCGCTGGCGTTGCGCGAGGCCACCGAGGCGCGCGGCTGGGCGCTGCTCGACCACCCCATGCTCGCCCTCGACGTGGCGGGATCGCCCGCGTTCCTGGAGCCGGACGCGGTGGTGGTGCACCCGGACGGCAGCTGGACGGTCGTGGAGATCAAGTCCTTCCCGCTGCTCGACGGTTCGGCGGACCCGGCGAAGGTCGGGGCGGCCGCGCGGCAGTCCGCGGTGTACGTGCTGGCACTGGAGGAGGTCGCGGAGCGCCTCACCCCCGCACCCGTCGTACGCCACCGGATCCTGCTGGTGTGCCCGAAGGACTTCTCGAACCTGCCCACCGCGTCGCCCGTCGACGTCCGCAAGCAGCGCGCGGTCACCCGGCGCCAGCTGGCCCGTCTCACCCGCATCGAGGAGATCGCCGACGCCCTCCCCGAGGGCACGTGCTTCGCGCCGGACCTTCCGCAGCAGGAGCTTCAGGCCGCCGTGGAGTCGGTCCCGGCGACGTACGCGCCGGAGTGCCTGGCCGCCTGCGAACTGGCCTTCCACTGCCGTGACCGCGCCCGGGAGCAGGGCGCGGTGGCGGCACTGGGCCGGTCGCTGCGGGCCGAGCTGGGCGGGCTGACCACGGTGGACGACATCCTGGCCGCCGCCCACGGCACGGCCGGGGACCCGGACGACCCGGCGGTGGCGGCCCTGCGCCGGGCGGCGCGGCTGCGGGCGGAGGCGCTCGCCGGACGGGAGGGCGCCGTATGTCCCTGATCACCACCCTCGCCCGCCTGGAGGCCGTGCGGACGGGCCGGGCCCAGCCCGCCGCCACCGTCCGGCACCGTCACCTGTCCGAGCGGCCCCTCGTCTTCGTCCCGCTCATCACCGCGGGCGAGGCCGGGGCACCGCTCGGCGCGCTCGTCGGCACCGACCGGGACGATCCCCGGCTGCTGGTGGTGCCGCAGCCCCGCGACCGCGACCTCAGGTTCGCGTTCCTCGCCGAACTCGCCGACGTCGTCCTGCCCTACATCGACGCCCACGCCGACACCGTGGAGCCCGCCGAGCGCACCGAGACCGACCCGGAGACCGGCAAGCGCGTCAAGGTGGAGGTCGAGCTGTGCGCCGACGCCCCGCAGCTGATCGTGCCGAGCCGGGCGGGCATCGACTTCGTACGGCTGCTGGGCCGCTCCATGCGGTTCCGCCGCACCGCCGAGCAGGACCCGGAGACCCCGCACCCGGCGCCCCCGCGCGTGCCGCTCCTCGGCCGCTGGCTCACGCACTTCGGCGAGCGTGCCCGCGTCCCCGGCTCCTCCCTGCTGCTCGCGCTCACCGATCTGCTCGGGCGGCACTGGGCGACCGGGCAGTCGAACCTGGAGGACCAGCACCTGGGCGCGCTGCTCGCCTGGATCGACCCGCCCGAGGGCACCTCGGGCGCGGATGCTGCGCTCCGCGCCGAACTGGCCCGGGACGCGGACGGCCAGCTGCTGTGCCCGCCGGCCGGACCGGCCACCGACCCGGCGTTCGACAACAAACTGCTCGCCCCCGCGATCGAACGCTACGACCGCGCCCGCACCCGGCTCGCCGCCGCCGAGGACGGCGTGGAGGCGGACTACCGCTTCGATGAACTCACCTCCGCCGAGCGGGAGATCCGCGCCCTGGTGGAGAGCCGTACGCGGCCGACCTGGGACGCGGTGTGGCAGGGGCTGAACCTGCTGCGCGCGCTGCCGGAGGGCGCGCATGTCGATGACCGCTGGACGCGCGATCGCTGGTCGTTCACCGGGCACCGGGACCGGGTGGCCGCCGGGGAGCCGCCGCAGCCGCGCCACGACGACGCGGTCACCGCGGCGAACAAGCTCGCCACGCGCGAGCGCGAACAGGCCCGCCTGGACGCCCAGGAGGCACTCGACGACCCGCTCGTCATGGCCGGGCGGCGGCTCGCCGGGGAGGCGTTCGCGGGCGAGGTCACGGAGGTCGTGCTGGCGTACAGCGAGGGCAAGCGCCCCAGCCCGCGCCCACTGGTGACCGTACGGACCGAGGACCGGCCGCACCTCGGGGAGCGCACGAAGGTGTACCGGTCGCTGGGCGGGAAGCCGCAGGCGGCGGAGTTCGTGGGCCACGAGGGGGACGGCCTGCTGGTCCTGCGCATCGTCGACAAGATGGGCCGCGGCAAGGAGCCGGAGCCCGGGTCGGTCCCCGAGAAGGGCGACCACGTGTGCTTCACGCTCTTCGAACACGAGCAGCGCGGCGGGGCCAAGCTGCCCGACCCGGAGGACACCCCGTGGACGCACGGCGGGCCGCCGGGTGAGGGCGAGGCCGTACCGCAGCCGGATCCGGTGACCGAGGAGGACGTGCTGTGACCGTGTTCGCCCCGCCGGGCAGGGACTTCGACCCGGGGGCCGCGGCCGCCCGGGCCACCGAGGCGATCCTGCGCGACACGCTGCACGGCACGCACAAAGGGGTCGTGGTCGACTCGCCGCCGGGCGCCGGGAAGTCGACGCTCGTCGTCCGGGCCGCACTCGAGCTCGCCTCCGCCGGACGGCCGTTGATGGTGATCGCGCAGACCAACGCGCAGGTCGACGACCTGGTCGTGCGGCTGGCCGAGAAGGAACCCGACCTCCCCGTCGGGCGGCTGCACAGCAGCGACCCGGACCCGTACGACAAGGCGCTCGACGACCTGCCGAACGTGCGCAAGTCGGCCAAGGCGGGGGACCTGGCGGGCCTGGACGTGGTGATCTCGACCGCCGCCAAGTGGGCGCACGTCAAGGACGTCGAGCCGTGGCGGCACGCGATCGTGGACGAGGCGTACCAGATGCGCTCGGACGCGCTGCTGGCGGTGGCGGGCCTGTTCGAGCGCGCGCTGTTCGTCGGCGACCCGGGGCAGCTGGATCCGTTCGCGATCGTCGGCGCGGAGCAGTGGGCGGGGCTGTCGTACGACCCGTCGGCGTCCGCGGTGACGACACTGCTGGCCCACAATCCGGAGCTGCCGCAGCACCGGCTGCCGGTGTCGTGGCGGCTGCCGGCGTCGGCGGCGCCCCTGGTGTCGCACGCGTTCTACCCGTACACGCCGTTCCGCAGCGGCACGGACCACGGGGACCGGCGGCTGACCTTCGCGGTCGCGTCGGACGGCTCGGGCCCTGACCGGGTGATCGACGAGGCGGCCGAGACCGGCTGGGGGCTGCTGGAGCTGCCCGCCCGGCACACCCCGCGGACGGACCCGGAGGCGGTGCGGGCGGTCGCCACGGTCGTACGGCGTCTCCTCGACCGGGGCGGGGCGGCGGCGTCGGAGCGTGCGGAGCAGCCGGCGCCGCTGACCGCGGACCGGATCGCCGTCGGCACCGCGCACCGGGACCAGGCGGCGGCGGTGCGCTCCGCGCTGGCGGACCTCGGGGTGCCGGACGTCACGGTGGACACGGCCAACCGGCTGCAGGGCCGGGAGTTCGATGTGACGGTGGTGCTGCATCCGCTGTCGGGCCGCCCGGACGCGACGGCGTTCCACCTGGAGACCGGCCGCCTGTGCGTGCTGGCATCCCGCCATCGGCACGCGTGCATCGTGGTGTGCCGCGCGGGGGTGACGGAACTGCTGGACGACCATCCGTCGACGGAGCCGGTGCAGCTCGGGGTGACGGTGAAGTTCCCTGACGGATGGGAGGCGAACCACGCGGTGCTGGCGCATCTGGCCGAGCACCGGGTGGCGTGGCGCCCGTGACCGGCCCCAGCCCCGGGCGGCCTCGTCCTCAAGCGCCGGACGGGCTGGTTTTCGTCGGCCGGCGCTGGAAAGTCACCCCTCCGGCACGCGACGGGGCGAAACCAACCCGGGCCGGGACGGCGCACCCGGTCACATCCCGGCGCCCTTGCGTCGGCGCGCGACAATGGACGGTGGCCCACCCGAACCGGGCGCCACCCGAACCGTACGAGGAGGACAAGACATGGCGGAGCCCACGCCGCGTCGGAACGAGCCGCGGCTACGCCCCGCGCCCTTGCTCTTCGAGCCCGCGGAGGCGGCCTCCGACCCGGAACACTTCTTCGACCTGGAGTCGATCGACGACCCGCGGGCGCTGCTGGCGCGGGCCACGGAGCTGACGCAGGCGTTTCGCGCAGCCACGGACCGGGCGGTGGAGTACCAGGCGATCGCCGCGGCCCAGCTCGCCGACCCGCGCCGTTTCGACCGGCTGACACCGGCGGCGATCGCCGAGCAGGCGGAGTGGACCGAGGACTACGCGAAGAAGATGGTGGAGTTCGGGCGGGACCTGCTCCGCGGGGTGGACTCGAACGGGCCGGAAAGCCTGGGGTGACCAGCCCGGCCCCCCGCAGCGCCGATTGTATCGAATGATCATGCGGCATATGCCCGGCCGCACCTTACCCCTTCTCACACCCTTCTGTCCCCGTTTTCCGCAACCCTCGGAGACCGACCGCTCACGCCCGGTAGATCTGGCCCCCATGAGCAGTCGAACGCCGTCCATCGAAGCCTGTCACGACGTCTGCGGTGTCACCTCCGAGGGCGCCGCCTGGCTCGCCTCGGCGGGAGCGAATCCGCGCAGCACCCTCGCCCTCTGGGCGGACCGCCCCGCCGCCCCGGTGGTCCTGCCGTGCGGCACCGCGTTCGACGTCGTCAACACCCCCGCGATCTTCGGACGGCGGATGCTCGACCGGCTCTGGGACGAGGGTCCCGGCTCCGGACCCGTCGCCGTCCACAGGGGCCGCACCCTGCTGTTCACGGCACCCGGCACGGCCCGGCGGCTGCCGGCGCTGCTCGACTGGGAGGAGTGGGGCGGCCGTACGACCAAGGTCCCGCCACTGTTGTGCCACGGGGTCGGCGACGCGGTGACGGTGCCCGCCGTTCACCCGGCCGCCCCGGCCCACCCGGCCGCCACCAGGCTCGATTCCCGCTGGCTGGTCGCGCCCGACACTCGTCGGCCCTGGCTGCCCGGGCCGGAGGTCGTCCTCTGGGCAGCCGTCCGAGCCGCCCGCGCGGCGGCCTCCGCCCCCGTACGCATATCGATTTTTCCTCCCGTCGACCAGGGTGCTAAGGTCTACGACGTCAGCAGGCGCCGCTAGCTCAGTTGGTTAGAGCAGCTGACTCTTAATCAGCGGGTCCGGGGTTCGAGTCCCTGGCGGCGCACGATGGCGATGGCGAGGCGTGTTCGCGGAAAGCGCGAACCTCCTCGCCATCGTTGTTTCTGCGCGGCTTCGCCGCGCGTTGTGGGGGCTTCGCCACCCACACCCCCTTCAGGTCGGCTGCCGTCGCCGCCTGGCGTGCACGGCACCGTGTTCCCCACTCGCACGCCCCGATCCCGAAGCGCGGTCGTGCCCTGTCTGTGCGGCGAGTGCAGCACATCTGCGTTTTCTGTCGCACTCCGGGAGAGACACGTCCCGGCGACTGCGACGACCTCCGCGCCCCCACCGGCCGCACACCGCTGCCCGCCCACCGGCCGCACGCCGCTGAACCCACCCGGTGTGTGGGCGAGACGCGACCGCGCACCCGCGCCCCCGGCACAACGCAGCCCACCCGCATGCCGCCTACCTGGGCACTTCACCCCCGACCCCACCCCACACCGCCCACCCCCACACAGCCCTCACCCCTTCATGATCCGCACAGTCCACCCCCCAGAAGCCGTCCTCCCCTCCACCTCCACCCGCACCCCCTCACCCGGCACCGTGAAGGTCTCGCCCTCCCGGATCGGGGCGTCGGCCAGAGGCGGGTACACCGACGTGCCGGCGCAGGCCGAGCTGTGCGGGTGGGCGTCCAGGACCTCCACCGGCCCGCCCCCGGACTCCGTCTCGCCGCGCACCCGGTAGACGAGGACCCCCTGGGTGCAGGCCGCGCCGTCGTTGCCCACCGCCCCGCGCGCCTCGATGGCCAGCACACTGTCGGGCCCCGTCCGCACCACCGCCAGCTTGGTGCCGTGTCCCGACCCGAACGCCTCCACCCCTCGCGCCAGCGCACCCGCCGCACCCGCGCTCACCGGCACCTGCGGCACCCCGGTCGGCCCCGCGGCCACCGGCTCCAGCGTCAGCCGCGTGCTGCCCGGAGCCCGTACGCACACCACCTGACTCTCGTCCAGCCACCCCAGCTTCCACTTGTGCCAGGCGAAGAGATCCGGGGCCAGTCCGAACTGGCTGCCCATGAGGTCCCAGTCGCCGACGTAGGTGTCCCAGTCCCCCTTGCCGTCGGTCGGACGGTGGTACAGGTCGGGCAGGTCGAACACATGGCCTGTCTCATGAGCGAGGACGAGCTGGTCCGGCGGATGCTTCTCGAAGACCGTGACCACCCGGCGGATGTCCCTGCCGTCGGCCCGCAGCGGGGTGTCCAGGTTCACCACCTTCGTGGCGTCCGAGTCCACGCCGGGCGCGTCCGGGTCGGCCACGAGGTACACGACGTCGTACCGGGAGAAGTCGACGTCCTTGTCGGCCGCGGCGAGCGCGTCGCGCAGATAAGTGGCCCGGCTCTCGATGCTCCAGTCGCGCCGTATGGCGTAGGAGGTGGACGGGTGCGGCATCCTGATCCAGTGGTCCACCGGATGGGGGCGCAGCGTGAACCGGCCATAGGACGCGCGTTCGAAGAAGCGGCTGGTGTCCGGGAAGTAGTCACCGGTCAGCTCGGTCGGCGTGGTCCCCGGTGTCGCGTCCGGGAAGGACAGGAAGACCAGGACCGCGTCCAGCGCGCGGGTGGGGCGCGTGTAGGCGGCGTTCCAGGTGTCGACACCCTCGGAGTGGTGCGCCCGGCTGCGGGCGATCTGGCAGACCGCGGCCAGGGGTTCGGCCAGCGCGGGACCCGTCACGAGCGAGGTCGCGACCAGCGCGGTCATCGACGTGGCGAGGGCCGCGCTGCTGCGCAGGACGGGCGACGCGCCCCAGGCGAGCCCCTTCAGGGTCTCGCGGGTGAGCCCCGTGAGGGGGAGCGGACGCGGCACGTCGACCTCCGGGTGCGGTTCTGGGAACTCCACTCCCAGCCTGGTCTTACTTGTATGACTACGTCCTGTTTGTCTGCCCCGGAAGGGTGAGAGGCCATCAGCCAGGGGATGGCAGGAGGGAACCGCGACGGCCGCGGGAGGGGCAGTGCGGAGCGGGAGCGCACGACGGCGCACGAGCGCCCAGGGGGCGGCCGACGTGCGCCGACGCCCCCAATACTCACGGAACGTCACAACGACGGGCGGCCTGATGGACCGGGGTCCGGCACGGGCAGAAACGATCTGTCAGAACACGTGCTGGCCGCGGGACACTGGACATCGGCTGGAAGGCCTTTGGGTCAGCCTCTATGATCGGCACACTTTCCTGCACGAACACGGCTTGTACGGCCGCCCCCCTTGCGGCCGTCGACCCCGACGAGACCCAAGAGATCCGTACGAAGAACGAGTGCACTGCGGGAGCGAGCGGTGAGCGGAACGTCCGATGGGCCGGCGCCCGCGGCAGACCTCGTCGGCCCGGCCATCACAGAGAGTTACGACACCACGTCATCCGGTACGTCCCAGCCATCACCCCTTTCCGACGACCCACCCGTCACCTCCGAAGACCGACTCCTGACCCCGCCCGTCGACGCGGCATCTCTGACCCCGCCCGTCGACGCGCCATCCCTCACTCCGCCCGTCGACGCACCGCCCCTCACTCCGCCCGTCGACGGACCGTCCCTCACCGCTGCCGTCGACGCACCACCCCTCACCCCTGCCGTCGACACACCACCCCGCACCCCCTCCGCCGGGCCCCAACCGGTCTCGTTCGGCGCCGCGTTCACCGTCGCGCCGCTCGCCATGGTGGTCGTCGACCGGGAGGGCCTGGTCGTCACCGCCAACGAGACGATGGGCTCACTGCTCGGAACCGGCGCGGAAGCACTGGTCGGCAAGGTCGCCGCCGACCTGCTGGACCTGTCCTCGGACGCTCGCACCTGGCACGCCTACCGCGAGGTACTGCGTGGTCGCCAGGCCAAGCTCCGCTGCACGCGCCGCGTCAAACACCCCGACGGGCACTCCCTGTGGGTCCAGGTGACCGTGACGCCGCTGCCGGAGGCCGAGAAGGCGGTCCTCCTATCCGTCGCCGACATCAGCGCCCGACGGGAACTCCAGGCCCGGCTGCGGCACTTGCAGATGCACGACCCGGTGACCAGGCTGCCCAACCGGACGCTGTTCTTCGAACGCCTGTCGGCCGCGCTGGAGGCGGATTCGTACGAGGAGAGCGGCACCGGCCGGATCGGGCTGTGCTACCTGGACCTCGACGGCTTCAAGGCGGTCAACGACACCCTCGGCCACCGCGTCGGCGACCGGCTGCTCGCGGCCGTCGCGGAGCGCCTGACCCACTGCGCGGACGAGGCCGGCCACGGGCGGCCCACCACTCCCCTGGTGGCCAGACTGGGCGGTGACGAGTTCGCGCTCCTGGTGGAGGACTCCACGGGCACCGAGCAACTGGCCGAACTGGCCGAGTCGGTGCTCAAGGCGATCCAGGAGCCGTTCGACCTCTCCGGACAGCGGCTGTCGGTGTCGGCGTCCATCGGCGTCGTGGAGCGGCACGCGGCCGGCACGAGTGCGACCGGTCTGATGCAGGCGGCCGATACGACGCTGTACTGGGCGAAGGCCGACGGCAAGGCCCGCTGGACGCTGTTCGACCCGGAGCGCAACGCCCACCGGATGACCCGCCAGGCACTGTCCTCGGGGCTGCGGCCGGCCATCGAACGGGGAGAATTCGCCCTGGAGTACCAGCCGTTGGTCGGTATGGAGGACGGGCGGGTGCGCGGGGTGGAGGCGCTGGTGCGCTGGCATCACCCCCAGTTCGGCACCTTGACGCCGAATCGGTTCATCGGACTGGCGGAGGAGGACGGCTCGATCGTCCAGCTCGGGCGCTGGGCGCTGAAGACGGCCTGCCGGCAGGCGCGCCGCTGGCAGCTGGAACGCCCGAACGAGCCGCCGCTCTTCGTGAGCGTGAACGTGGCGGTGCGTCAGGTCTGGGACTCGGACCTGGTGGCGGACGTGGCCGAGACCCTGACGGAGACCGGACTCGCACCGCACCTGCTCCAGTTGGAGCTGACCGAGTCCGCGGTCATGGGATCGGCCGGCCGTCCGCTCCAGGCCCTCCAGGCCCTCAGCGAGATGGGGGTGCGCATCGCGATCGACGACTTCGGCACCGGATACTCCAACCTTGCCTACCTCAGCCGGCTGCCGGTGTCCGTGCTGAAGCTGGACGGGTCGTTCGTCCGGGGTTTCCAGTACGAGGGCACGGACGCGCATCCGAACCCGGCCGACGAGGTCATCGTGGAGGCCATGATCCAGCTCGCCCACCGGCTGGGCCTGACGGTGACCGCGGAGTGCGTGGAGACCTCGGCCCAGGCCACCCGCCTGCGCCGCATCGGCTGCGACACCGGGCAGGGATGGCTGTACTCACGCCCGGTGCCGCCGGACCGGATCTCGGAACTGGTCGAAGGAGAAGGCTGCCGCAAGTGAGCCCGTCTGGGTCCCCCCTGCTCGAAGAGCTTGGGGGAGTTTGAGGAGGAGGCCGTCAAGGCCGATGGGGGTCTGCGGGCGCAGCCCCCAGGGACGGCACCCCGGCACCGGGAACCTCAAGCCGTCGCGGGCAACCCGTACCCGTCCGCGATCAGTTCGTACGACCGCAGGCGTACGTCGCCGCTGTGGGCGTTGGACGTGAGCATCAACTCGTCGGCGCCTGTGCGCTTCTGGAGGTCGTCCAGGCCGGAGCGGACCTCGTCCGAAGTGCCGTGGACGACGTTGGCGTTCCAGGACCCGATGAACTCCTCCTCCATGGGGCTGAACTCGTGCACCTCCGCCTCCTCCGGTGTGGGTACGAGGCCGGGACGGCCCATGCGCAGCCGGAGCATGTTCAGGGCGGCGGCCCGGACCTGGCGGCGGGCCTCCTTCTCGTCGTCGGTGGCGAGCGCGGAGACGCCGATGAGGGCGTACGGCGCGTCGAGGACCTCGGACGGGCGGAAGGAGTCGCGGTACAGGTCGAGCGCCGGGATGGTGTTCTGCGCCGAGAAGTGGTGGGCGAAGGCGAACGGCAGGCCGAGCATGCCGGCCAGGCGGGCGCTGAACCCGGAGGAGCCCAGCAGCCAGACCGGCGGCCGGTGCGGGGACTGCACGCCGCCCGGCGAGGTGGCCTGGACGGGGCCCGGGACCGCGTGGATACGGGCGTAGGGGTGGCCGTCCGGGAAGTCGTCGTCGAGGAACCGGGTCAGCTCGGCGAGCTGCTGCGGGAAGTCGTCGGCGCCCTCGTTCAGCCGGTCGGTGCGGCGCAGCGCGGCGGCCGTGGCGCCGTCCGTGCCGGGGGCGCGGCCGAGGCCCAGGTCGATGCGACCGGGGGCCATGGCCTCCAGCGTGCCGAACTGCTCGGCGATGACCAGCGGGGCGTGGTTGGGCAGCATGACACCGCCCGAGCCGAGCCGGATGCGGTCGGTGTGGGCGGCGAGGTGGGCGAGGATCACCGCGGGCGAGGAGGAGGCCACGCCCGGCATGGAGTGGTGCTCGGCGACCCAGTACCGGTGGAAGCCGCGGGCCTCCGCGAGCCGGGAGAGGGCGACGCTGGTGCGCAGGGCGTCGGTGGCGGTGGTGCCCGCGCCGACGGTGACCAGGTCCAGTACGGACAGGGGGACGGGGGCGGTGCCCTGTGCCGTGCCTCGGATCTCGTCCACTGCTGTGCCTCCCGCGTGAGCGTCGCGTCTCTCGCACGGCTAACAGGAGACGGTCTCCGGTTATTCCCGCCATGCCCCGGAAGATCTCGGTGCCGGAGGCCCCCACCCCGGGGACCCCACCCGGAGGCCCCCACCCCGGAGAACCAGACTCCGAGACCCCGGGCCATGAGGCCCCCACTCCCGAGACCCCGGGCTCTGATCCCCGGACCCGGCCCCGCAGACCCCGGCCCCGCAGACCCCACTCCCGAGACCCCGGGCACTGAGCACCCGCTCCCCGGACCCGGCCCCGCAGACCCCGGCCCCGCAGACCCCGCTCCCGACAGTCCCTACACCTGCACCACCGGCTCCCTGGTGAACAGCGTCCCCAGGCTCGGCGCGTTCACCCGGCGGTCCACCAGGCGCAGCGCCTCCCACACCGTGACCTGGTTCGCCGTGAGGACCGGTTTGGCCAGGTCCTTCTCCAGGGCCGTCAGGTGCGCGGCCGTGTGGAGGGCGGTGTCCGGGATCAGGACCGCGTCCGCGTCGGCGTGGTCGCCCGCGCGGGCCAGCGCCAGGACCTCGTCGGCGCCCCATGCGGCCACCTGTGCCGCCGCTCCGGCGTCCGCGCCGTGGACCGCGACCACATCCGCGCCGGCCGCCCGCAGGAAGGAGGCGAACTCCTGCGCCACGTCGTCCGGGTACGTCGCCGCGACGGCCAGCCGCCGCGCCCCGATCTCCCGCACGGCGTGCACGAAACCGAACGCGGTGGACGACGCCGGCATCCCCGCGGCGCGCGCCAGGCTGCGCACCTGCCCGTGGGCGCCTTCCCAGCCGTGCAGGAAGCTGCCGCTGGTGGACGCCCACACCACCGCTTCGGCGCCCGAGAGCCGCAGCTCCTGAGCGCTCGACGCGAGCCGCTGCGGCGAGCCCATCTCCCGGAGCAGGTCGGTGCGGCGCGCGTCCTCGCCGACCTCGGTGTGCACGATGTCCAACCGGATGTCACCGGCCAGCAACTGCTCGATGCGGGGATAGTCGTCGTCGGCGAAGTGGCCCGGGTAGAGGAATCCGAGTGCGGTCATGCCCAACCTTCCTGTTCGTCCGGCGGTACGGGTCCCCGGTGCGCCGCCGCGTCGAGCAGAGCCTGCCCGGTGACCCATGGCGCGGGTACCCAGGTGAGGCGGAGCCGTCCCCCTCATCACCTGGTCGGTCGTGTTGACGGCACCGTGCCGGGGTGCGACGGTGGTCGATCCGCGCACGTCGGACGCCCCGTCGGCCGCTGTCGGCCGCCGCCGAACTCGAGGAACGGTTCCGCATGACGGCTTCCACGCCCGGCCCGACCGTGCTGGTCCTGGGCGGGGACCCGCTCCTTCGGCTCGGCCGGCTCACCGGCCGGGCGCGGATCGAGCACGTGGACGCCTCGAGGCTCGCCGCGCGGCTGCCGTACGCGGATGTGCTGCTCGTGTGGGACGTCGCCTCACGGGCGGTGCGCGACGCCTGGCCGGGCGAGGGACCGCGCCCGCGTTGGGTGCACATCGCGAGCGCGGGCGTCGATCATGTGCTGTGTCCGGAACTCGCCGCGTCCGGCACGGTGGTGACGAACGCGCGCGGCGTCTTCGAGCGGCCGGTCGCCGAGTACGTGGCCGCGCTCGTCCTCACCCTGGCCAAGGACCTGCCGCGCACCTGGGACCTGCAACGGGAGCGGGAGTGGCGGCACCGGGAGGCGCTGCGGGTGGCGGGCACGCGAGCGTGCGTGGTCGGTTCCGGACCGATCGGGCGGACGATCGCCCGTACGCTCAAGGCGCTCGAGGTGACCACGTCGATCGTGGGCCGGGTGCCGCGCACCGGCATCCACGGCCCGGCCGACCTGGACCGGCTGATGGCCCGCGCCGACTGGGTGATCGCGGCGGCGCCGCTGACCGAGCAGACGTACGGCATGTTCGACGCCCGCCGCTTCGGCGTCATGCAGCCGTCCGCCCGGTTCATCAACGTGGGGCGCGGGCAACTCGTCGTGGAGGAGGCGCTGGCCGAGGCGCTGACGAAGCGGTGGATCGCGGGCGCGGCCCTCGATGTCTTCCGGCAGGAACCGCTCGGTCCTGACAGCCCCTTGTGGCGGGTGCCGGACCTGCTGGTGTCCCCGCACATGAGCGGTGACACGGTCGGCTCTCAGGACGAGCTCGGGGCGCAGTTCCTGGCGCTGTACGAACGCTGGGCCGCGGGTAGACCGCTGCTGAACGTGGTGGACAAGAAACGGGGATACGTTCCCGGACACTGAGCCGCCGCCCGGTCGCCGTCGCCGCTGGTCAGCGCCCCGGCCAAGCGAAACGGCGGCCTCCGGTTCGGGCCGCCGAAGACGATCGGGGCCGGAACTGGCCTGAATACATCGCATGGTCCCGGGTAGCTGCGCGCCCATGGCTCCCCCACGGACGAATGCACGGACGTACGACCCGGGGCAACCCGGAACCACCCGCCGGTCGCTGCTCGCCGGTGTCGCCGCGTTCGGCGCACTGGGCGCGGCCGGCTGCAGCCGTGTCGCGGCGGCGTCGAGCACACCCGGCGGCGACCTGCTCAGCCGGCTCAGGGCCCAGGGCGTCGTCCGCCTCGGCATCGCCGGCGAGATCCCCTTCGGCTACATCGACAAGAACGGCCGTCTCACCGGCGAGGCCCCCGAACTGGCGAGGGTCGTCTTCAAACGGCTCGGCATCGACCGGGTGCAGCCCGTGCCGACCGAGTTCGGCTCGCTGATCCCCGGTCTGAACTCCCAGCAGTTCGACGTGGTCTCCGCCGGGATGTACATCACGCCGGAACGCTGCCGGCAGGTCATCTTCGCCGACCCCGACTACCAGATGCTCGACGCGTTCATCGTGCGCAAGGGCAATCCGAAGGGCCTGCACGACTACAAGGACGTCGTCGCGAAGAAGGCGAAACTGGCCACCGGCACCGGGTACGCGGAGATCCAGTACGCCGTCGAGGCCGGTTACAAGCAGAGCGACATGCTGATCGTGACGGACCAGGTGGCCGGCCTGAACGCCGTGGAGGCCGGCCGCGTCGACGTGTTCGCCGGGACCGCGCTGACGGTCCGTGAGGTCGTCAAGAAGTCCAGCAAGGCGGAGGCGACCAAGCCCTTCGCACCCCTGGTGAAGGGCAAACCGCACGTCGACGGCGGCGCCTTCGCGTTCCGGCCCACCGAGACCCGGCTGCGGGACGCCTTCAACGCCGAGCTGAGGAAGATGAAGGCGAGCGGCGAACTGTTCCGGATCCTGCGCCCGTTCGGCTTCACCAAGGCCGAGCTGACCGACATGACCGCGAAGGAGCTCTGCCGCGGATGACCTCGGGACTGTGGGAACTCGTACTGAAAGGCGTCTGGACCACGATCCGGCTCCTCGTGCTCGGCGCCCTGCTGGCGACGGCCGTCTCCTTCGCCGTCGGCATGGCGCGCACCCATCACAGATGGATCGTCCGCTTCCTCGCCGGCTTCTACACCGAGGTGTTCCGCGGCACGTCCGCCCTGATCATGATCTTCTGGGTGTTCTTCGTGCTGCCGCTCGCCTTCGGCTGGCAGCTGGTGCCGATGTGGGCGGGCACCCTCGCGCTGGGTCTGACGTACGGGGCGTACGGTGCGGAGATCGTGCGCGGCGCTCTGAACTCCGTGGATCCCGCGCAGCGTGAGGGCGGGATCGCGCTGAGCTTCACCCCGTGGCAGCGGATGCGGAAGATCCTGCTGCCGCAGGCGGTGCCCGAGATGATCCCGCCGTTCTCGAACCTGCTGGTCGAACTGCTCAAGGGGACCGCACTGGTGTCGATCATGGGCATGGGCGACCTGGCGTTCAGCGGCAATCTGGTGCGGCTCGCACTGCAGGAGAGCGCGCAGATCTACACCTACGTCCTGCTCATCTACTTCGTGATCGCCTTCCTGCTCACCCGGCTGATGCGGGGCCTCGAGCGCCGTCTGAAGGCCGGCGTCGGCAAGGCGCCGCGGCCCCGGCCCCGGGCCGCCGTGCGGCAGCCGGTCGGAGGTGGTGTCCGATGACCTGGGACTGGGGCGCCGTCCGCGCCTTCATGCCGCACTTCTTCGACGGCCTGGTCGTCACCCTGGAAGCGCTGGCCCTCGGCTCGCTGATCTCGTTCGCGGTCGGTCTGGTGTGGGCGCTGCTGATGCGCACACCGACCCGGTGGGTGCGCTGGCCGGTGGGCATCGTGACGGAGTTCATCCGCGACACCCCGCTGCTGGTGCAGCTGTTCTTCCTCTTCTACGTGCTGCCCGAGTGGGGTCTGACCTTCTCGGCGCTGACCACCGGCGTCGTGGCGATCGGTCTGCACTACTCCACGTACACCATGCAGGTCTACCGGGCCGGTATCGACGCCGTGCCCCCCGGCCAGTGGGAGGCGGCCACGGCGCTGAGCCTGCCGATGCGGCGCACCTGGACGGCCGTGATCCTGCCGCAGGCGATCCGCCGGGTCGTGCCGGCGCTCGGCAACTACGTGATCGCGATGCTGAAGGACACGCCGATGCTGATGGCGATCACCGTCCTCGACATGCTCGGCCAGGCGCGGCTCTTCTCCCAGCAGCACTTCCAGTTCACCGAGCCGCTCACCGTGATCGGTGTGGCCTTCGTCCTGATCTCCTACCCCGCCTCCCTCCTCCTGCGAGCACTGGAGCGACGCCTTGTCCGCTGACACGCCCCTGATGAAGCAACCCGACGCCCATGCCCACCCGCAGGCGGCCTCCGGCGAGCTGATCCGCCTGGAGAAGGTCACCAAACGGTTCGGTGACCACACGGTCCTCGACCAGCTCGACTTCTCCGTCGACGCGGGCCGGCACGTGACGCTGATCGGCCCGTCCGGCTCCGGCAAGACCACGATCCTGCGGCTGCTGATGACCCTGACCAAGCCCGACGAGGGCACGATCACGGTCGGTGGACAGCGTCTGTACCCGGCGCCCGAGAAACAGGTCCGGGAGATCCGCAAGAACATCGGGATGGTCTTCCAGCAGTTCAACCTGTTCCCGAACATGAAGGTGCTGCGGAACATCACCGAGGCCCCGGTGACCGTGCTCGGCCTGTCGAAGGACGAGGCAGAGGAGCGGGCACGCGAGCTGCTCGACCTGGTCGGGCTGAGCGACCACCTGGACAAGTACCCGAGCCAGCTCTCGGGAGGCCAGCAGCAGCGCGTGGCGATCGCCCGCGCCCTCGCGATGCGCCCGCAGGTGCTGCTGCTGGACGAGGTGACGTCCGCGCTCGACCCGGAGCTGGTCGCCGGGGTCCTCGACGTGCTCCGTGACATCGCGCACAGCACGGACATCACGATGCTCTGTGTGACCCACGAGATGAGCTTCGCGCGGGACATCTCCGACCGTGTCCTGATGTTTGATTCCGGCCACGTCATCGAGGCCGCTCCCCCGGACAAGATCTTCAGCGAGCCCGAGCACACACGCACGCGGGAATTCCTCAGCGCAGTGCTGTGACTACAGGAAGTGAAAGCGGCGGCCCTCTCCAGGTCGTGGCGCACGGGACATGACCTCGGCATATGCCAGAGTGGCGCGTTCCTGCTGAGCGGGCCGAAGCCGCCGCAAAGTTCCACAACACCCGCTCTACGATGTGCGTTTGAGCCGTATCGTGGAGGCAGTCAAGCTGTCCCGAGGATGGCCCAAAAAGCGCAGGGGGAGACCGTGGCGCTGACCCATGAGCCGACCGCCCCGTACCACTCGGCCCAGGACGCCCTGCGTGTCCTCGAGACCGTGGCGCGGCACTCCACCGGTATCACCGACGCCGAGCTGGCCCGCCACACGGGTCTCGGCACCCAGCGACTGACCTCGCTCCTGCGGATGCTGCGCCGGGAGGGGTACGTCGAGCAGACGATCGACGGCGCGTACGTCACCGGGGCCGCCCTCAGCCGGCTCGGCTCCGCCCAGGGACATGAGCAGGCGCTGCGCGAGCAGCTCCAGCGCACCCTGGACCGGCTGCGCGACTCGGTGGGTGCCGCCGTCTATATCAGCCGCTACATCGACGGCGAGGTGCGGGTCACCCAGTGCGCCGCGAGTGCGCTGGCGCCCGCGGTGCACGAGTGGGTGGACTTCCGCTCCTCGGCGCACGCCAGCGCGGTCGGCAAGAGCCTTCTCGGCCAGCTCGACGTGAACGGCCGCCGGGACCACCTCGCCCGGTACAAGATGGCCAGGCTGACCTCACGGACGATCACCAGCGAGAAGGTCCTGCTCTCCCGCCTGGACGCCCACCCGCCGACGGTGCCGGTGCTCGACCTGCAGGAATACGCGATGGGCACGGTCTGCGCGGCCGTCCCGATCACCGCGGGCTCCTCGGTCGGCTGCCTGGCCCTGTCCCTGCCGGTCCAGCAGGCCCACCGGCTGCGACAGGCGGCGGAGCGGCTGAACAGGGGCGCGGCCCCGGTGGTCCTGTCCCTCACGATCTGAGCGATCCGGGATGGTCCACAGGGGTGGTCACGAGCACCCCCGTGGACCAGGTAGTATTTCTTTTGTCGCCGGGAGCGAAAGCCGAAAGCGACAGAGTCTGCGCCGCTAGCTCAGTTGGTTAGAGCAGCTGACTCTTAATCAGCGGGTCCGGGGTTCGAGTCCCTGGCGGCGCACGATGAGGGGCTCCTCGCGAAAGCGAGGGGCCCTTTTTGCGCTGGTCCGGTGTGGTGGAGGCCACAGGGGCCCGGAGGGTCCCAGGCGGCGGCGTCCACCGCGCCGCCCTGACCGTCAGCTTTGGAGGTCCACGGCGACCGTGGCCATGAAGCCGACGCAGAACACGAAGATCCCGCAGAGGAAACCCAGGATGCCGGCGGTGGCCACCGCCTGCCTGCCCCGCCTCGGGGGGCGCGCGGTCGCCACGACCCCCGCGCGGCCCTCGGCGTAGTGGACGGTGACGATGTCGCCCTCGACCGTCGTCCCCGGGCCGCCCTCCTCCTCGAACCGGATGCCGACGCCGTCCCGCGTCGTGAACTCGTAGACGTGGTGCAGCGTGGTGCGCACGGAGGTGTCGTTCCGGCCGCCGTGGACGGTCGTGTACGCCTTGAGGCAGCGCCCCTCGGCCGTCAGCCCGCTGTTCCACGCGCTTCTGATCTGCAGCCAGCGGTACACCACCCGGTACCCCAGGAAGCCGGCCGCGGCCATGATCAGTACGGGTACGACGTAGAGCATCGCGTCCATGGGTTCCCCCCGAGGTCACAGGTCCGGTTCCGCACACCGGCGCTTCACCGCCGGTGTGCGGAACCTACCCGTGGGGGGTGGCGGATTGGCTCAAGAAAGCCTCAGAGCTCGGGAGGTGAGGATCCGGGCTCAGAACGTGACGTCGGCGCAGGAGTAGAACGCGTTGCCCGTGTCCGCGATCGTCCACACGCCGAGGATCAGGTGGTGGCCGCTCAGCCCGGTCGGCAGGGTGCCGGTGTGGGTGAGCGTGGACGGCGGGCGCTGACCGTTGTACGGGACGGTCAGGAAGGGGGTGAGGTTGAGGTCCGCGCGGGTCAGGGCGTGGTCCTGGTTCCAGCCCGGTTTGGTGACGTAGTACCGGAAGTCGGTCGTGGCGTGCGAGGCCGTGAACTGCCAGCGGAAGGTGTAGCTCTGCCCGCCGGTCACCTTCGTCGTGGGCCAGGGCGCGCCCGAGGGCGTCCTCGGCTGGTCGAGCGCGCCGAAGTTGGTGTGGTTCGCCGAGCAGATCCGGCCGTCGCCGGGGCCGGCGGCCGGGAAGCCCTTGGGGCCCTCGACGCTCTGCGGTTCCCATTGGATGTCGCCGCAGCCGGTGACGATGCCACCGTTCGCGGCGCACATCTTCTGCCTGCTGAGGGGCTGGTCGGTGTAGCCGTGGGCGCTGGCGCCGCCGGTGGAGAGCACGAAGGCTCCCGCGGTCGCGAGGCCCAGCACGGCGGCGTACAACCTGATCCTGGTGCGCATGCTGCCGCTCCTTGTGAACGTGGGGGAGTTCAGTGAGCCTTGCAGGTCTAGACCAAGCCTCAGATTATTGCCGTATGTTGAACATGTCCATACCAATCGCACACACCGATCGCGGGGCTCTGTTCGCGCCGCCCGTGGCCGGCGCCCGCCGTTGGCCGGCAGGCGCCGCCTCCCCGGGGCGGCGCACACCTCAGCCCGTCGTCCGCCTCAGCCCGTCGTCCGCCTCACCCCCCGTCGCCCGCCCGTCCCGTGCAGAACGCCACCGTCAGGTCCCGCACCAGCGCCTTGCGTTCGTAGTCGTCGAGGTCCGCCAGGCCGCGCGCGGTCAGCCGGGTCACCGTCTCCTCCACCGAGTCCAGGACCGAGCCGATCACCGCGTCACGGTGGTCCGCGTCGAACGCGTCGATACGGCGCCGCTGCATGCGGGCGGCGACCTCGGGGGCGTACTCGATCCGGGTCGGACGGGCCGAGAACACCTCCAGGCCGACCGATGCCACGTCCGCCGCGACCAGCCGGGTCAGCGTGTCGCCGACCGCCTCGACATTGCGCAGGCTCACCACGTCCGCCACCGCCGGCAGGTCGGCCGGCACCTGGGGCAGCACCCGCGCGAGCGCCGACTCGACGCACTCCCGCAGATAGGTCTCGTGGTCGTCGATGCCGAACACGGCGCGCGCGGTGTCCCGGACCTGCCAGGTCACCAGCACCACCACGCGCAGCGCGACCCCGTTGGCGTCCACCGCGGGGATCGGCTCGCTGCGCCAGTGGCGCAGCCGTACGTCGACCCGGCGGCACAGCACCAGCGGATTGACCCACATCAGGCCGGTGTGGCGCACCGTTCCCCGGTAGCGGCCGAACAGCGACAGGGCCCAGGCGCGCCCGGTGTCCCCGCGGCTGAGCCCACCGAAGCCGAAGAGGAGGAGCGCGCCCGCGACGGCGTACGCGGCCCACTGTGCGAGCCCGAGCCTCGTGCCCGAGACCGGCGGAAGGTCCAGCGCGCGCACCATGGCCGGCGGCAGGACGCCCGCCCACCACGAGGCGGCCACGCAACCGGCCGTTCCAGCGATCCCGGCCAGCAGGCCCGCCGCCCAGGGCAGCACCCGCGCGGGCCGTTCGATCAGTTCGGGGTCCACCATCGGCACCTGCCGCCTGGGGGCGGCGGGCACCTGGACCCGCGGTTGCTCACCGGTGCCGAGCCGCCGTCCTACGACGGTCGGGGCGAGCGGCAGCGGCTCGCTGTCGGGTCCTTTCCGGAACAGCAGGTGCACCGGGATCTCGGTGGTCGACTCGCTGTGGATGATCCGGCCGGGCCGCGCGTCGGCGCCCTCCGGCTCCTCCTCTTGCTCCGGGGTCTGTGATGTCGTCGTAGTCATTTGTGCCTCCACACACGTCAGGAGAAGAGCCGTCGCCAGGTCTCCGGCCCCGGGAAGCCGTCGGCCTCACGGCCGTTCCAGCCCTGGGCGCGCTGGAAGGCCTCCACGTTGCGCCGGTCGGCCTCGCCCCAGCGCGCGTCGGGACCGCCGGTGTAATGCGCGCCGAACCCCTTTTCGACCAGCTTCCGGCCCAGCAGGGCGACGTGCGGGTTGGCCGCGCCCGGCCGGAACACGTCCCGGCCCGGGTACTCGGGCGCCTCCGGCGCGGAGGCGCTCCGCAGTCGGGGGGCGCCGACCCCGACCCTGCCGAGGGACCGGCCGGGAGTCGTCACCACCGGGCGTTTGCCACCCGGCCCCGACGCCGGGTGCGTCGAGTCGTCGGGCCCCGGCATTCCGGGGACATCGCGGATGTCGGGGACGCCGGGAACGCCAGAGACGCCGGGCGCCCCGGGAACGGTGAGCCCGGGGACCGGCGCCTCCTTGCTCTGGGTGCTCTCCTTGGTCTCGGTGATGTTCTTGTAGCGGTAGGGCACATAGCGGCTGGAATTCGACCAGTACGCGTACGGGGTGACCTTCCGGCGAGCGCCCGGCGGGGTCTCCTCGTAGGCAATGTAGGACGTGCGCTTGTAGTCCGACCAGCCGCCGAAGATGACGACGTGCGAGCCCTTCTCCGGATTGTCGGGATTATGGAAGAGGAGAATGTCACCCGGCTGCAGCTGCTCCCTGGTGATGCGCACGCCGAACTTGTCGAGGCTGCCCGTCCATTCGTTCGAGCCAAGGTTCCAGGCCATCGAGACGAAGCCGGAGCAGTCCTGCCGGTAACCGTCGGACCAGTAGTCGTCCATGCTGTAGGGGACCCGGGCATTGATCCACTTCTTGGCCCGGTTGATGATGTCGGCGCGGGTCGTCGCGGCCGCAGCGGTCAGGTTCGGGCCGCCGGCCGGGCCGTGCAGCGGTGCGGCCTTCCCCTGCGGGGTGTCCGGAGGCTGGTCACTCGCGGGCACGGACGGCGCGGGCGGCACCGGCGGTGCCGGCGAGGCGAGCGGCGCGTGGGTGGCCGCGACGGTGGGCGTCGCCTGGACCATGCCCAGCGCCGTGCCCGCGGCGGCGGCCAGCGCGAGGGCCGTGCGGGCCGTCGGGCGGCGGATCCCCCCGACGGCGGAGGAGGGAGGGATGACGCGGCGCCGACGTACACAGCCGGGGCAGTCGCAGTCAGTCGTGGGTTCGAATTCCTCGAATACCGGTGTCTCCATGCGACGTCCCTCACACTCCCTGTCCGCATTCGGGGGAATCTGCGCCGTTAGTCGTCTTAGTCCTCTTTTCTGCACATCCGTCAGTTACCCATGCGCACAGGGAAAGCGCAGGATGACGGGCCGAATGATGTAAGCGAAGTCATTCGCACGGGTACCGGTCCCTCCGGACGGAGGCCTCCTCGAGCCCGGCGCGGTCAGGATCACCACCTGGCGTCGGGTAGAGTTGTCCAGGTCAGCAGGCGCCGCTAGCTCAGTTGGTTAGAGCAGCTGACTCTTAATCAGCGGGTCCGGGGTTCGAGTCCCTGGCGGCGCACGATGGCGATGGCGAGGCGTGTTCGCGGAAAGCGCGAACCGTCTCGCCATCGTTGTTTCTGCGCGGCTTCGCCGCCGTTGTGGGGGCTTCGCCACCCACACCCCCCTTCAGGTCGGCTGCCGTCGCCGCCTGGCGTGTATGGCACCCCCCGGCATGTCCGCCCGCTTCAGATCGACCCGCTGTCCGGCGCATACGCCCTCCCCGGGGCTCACCTGCGGCCGCCGTCCAGCACGTACTGCGCCCCACCAGGTCCGTCCGCGGTCGCACGGTCCGGCGCGGAGGCACCCCGTCCACACGCGCCGCAGTGGCGTCCTCGGCGCACAGGGCACCCCCCGCCGCGGTTCCACCTTGCCGCACCGTCCGGACAGAGCGGAGCCGGTGGCGCCGTAAGGAACCACTTCCTCAACATCCGTACACGAGTGGTCGCAACCGCACCACAAGGCACCAAGAAACGACACATTGAGTCGGTATGACCGGTAAACACCGTGTTTCGTATCTTGCGATCAAGCCGGACGCCGTAGAACTCTGGACTCCAAGGGATTGCCGTTGCACGGCAGTTGGGGGTAGGGACCGGTTGCCAGGCGCGGGGATGGGGGCCCGCAGAAAAGGACGTCGAGGGGGACGTCACGCAATCGGAAGGTGGCTCTTCGTGTCGATATCGTGGAGATGACGCGGTGACGCCGACCTGTCACTGATTCGTCCGTCAAGGTCGAGGGGGACCCAAAGCGGGCGAAAGCCAGCAAAAACACACACGCACTTGTGCGTGCGGGGGGATGACTCATGACGTCGACGCCGACGGGCGCCCGGCAGGACTTCGACCCGTCAGAGACGACCCGGCTCAGGGTGGTGTCGCACCGAACGGGCCACACCGGCACCATCCACCGGATCAAACGGACACTGCCCAGATACGACTACGAGCACTACAGCCGCCTGGCGGGTCCCCTCACCGAACCGGACCCGACCAAGCCGTACAAGGTCCAGTACCGCTCACTGCTCTCCCAGGAGACGCACCGCATCCGCGCCGCCCTCATGCTGGGCGCGGCACCGCTGCTGTCGCTGATCCTGCTCGCCTGGCTGCTGCAGCCCGAACACTGGACCGAACGCGACTATCCCGCCTATGACTTCCTGCCGGCCCTCGACATCGTGATGCTCGTCTCGATCGGCCTGATCGAGTTCTTCCGGTGCATGAACGTACTGTCGAACGCGCATGCCACCCTGGTCGCCCGCGACCCGGTCCCCGTGGTGCCCGAGACCGGCAGCAGAGTCGCGTTCATCACCACCTACGTGCCCGGCAAGGAACCGCTGTCGATGGTGACGAAGACCCTGGAGGCCGCCGTCCGGCTGCGCCACCGGGGCCTTCTGCATGTCTGGCTCCTCGACGAGGGCGACGACCCCGAGGTGAAGCGGGTCTGCGAGCGCCTGGGCGTGCACCACTTCACCCGCAAGGGTGTCGAGAAGTGGAACCGGCCCACGGGACCGCACCGCGCGAAGACCAAGCACGGCAACTACAACGCCTGGCTGGAGGCGCACGGCGACGACTACGACTACTTCGCCTCCGTCGACACCGACCATGTTCCGCTGCCCAACTACCTCGAGCGGATGCTCGGTTACTTCCGCGACCCGGACGTCGGCTTCGTCATCGGCCCGCAGGTGTACGGCAACTACGACACCTTCGTCACCAAGGCCGCCGAGTCGCAGCAGTTCCTCTTCCACGCGCTGATCCAGCGCGCCGGCAACCGCTACGGCGCCCCCATGTTCGTCGGCACCTCCAACGCCGTGCGGATCAGCGCCCTGAAGCAGATCGGCGGTCTGTACGACTCGATCACCGAGGACATGGCGACCGGGTTCGAGATGCACCGCCACAGGAACCCGGGCACCGGCAGGAAGTGGAAGTCCGTCTACACCCCGGACGTGCTCGCGGTCGGCGAGGGCCCGGCCGCCTGGACGGACTTCTTCACCCAGCAGCTGCGCTGGTCGCGGGGCACGTACGAGACGATCCTCAAGCAGTACTGGAAGGGCTTCTTCTCACTGCCGCCCGGCAGGCTCTTCAACTACACCATGATGATCATCTTCTACCCGATGTCGGCCCTCAACTGGATCCTGGCGGCGCTGAGTTGCGCCCTGTTCCTGGGCCTGGGCGCCTCGGGTGTGAACATCGACCCGACGGTCTGGCTGATGCTGTACGGCAACGCGTCGGCCCTCCAGATCGGCCTGTACATCTGGAACCGCCGGCACAACGTCTCCCCGCACGAGCCGGAGGGCTCCGGCGGTGTGGCGGGCATGGTGATGTCGGCGCTGTCCGCGCCGGTCTACGCCCGCTCGCTCATCGACGCGGTGCTGCGCCGCAAGAGCAGGTTCGTGGTGACCCCCAAGGGCGATTCGGCCAGCCCCGACACGTTGTTCGGGACGTTCCGGATCCACCTGTTCTTCGTCCTGGTCTTCGGCGGCTCGATCGTCGCCGGTCTCCTCCTCGGCCACTCCCACCCCGCGATGATCATCTGGGCCTCGCTGGCCCTGCTGATCACGGCCTCACCGATCGTCGCCTGGCGCTGGACCCTGCGACAGGCGAAGAAGAAGCCGGCCGCGGCGGACGAGCCGCAGGACACCGCGGTGATACCGCACCAGCCCACCGGGCCGCACACACCGGGGCAGCGGCCCGCCTTGGCCGGACACGACGACCAGACCATGCAGATCGCTCTTGGGGGACGCAAGAAATGAATGACCAGGCCGGCCGCCGTCGCGCTCGACGGCTGGCGCTCGGCACGGCGGTGGTCCTCGCGCTGGGCGGAATGAACGGCCCGTGGCTGTACCGTTTCGGGACGGCGCAGTACCACGACTACGTCATCAACAAGCCCGAGTACAAGGCGGAGAACGGGCACTGGCAGATCGTCGAGTTCCCCAAGGAGTACCGCCAGGACACCATTCACGCGGTGCTGCTGCACACCGGCAAGGTGCTGATGATCGCCGGATCGGGCAACAACCAGGACAACTTCGACAAGAAGCAGTTCGACACCCGGATCTGGGACCCCGTCAAGGGGACCATCAAGAAGGTGCCCACGCCGAACGACCTGTTCTGCACGGGCCACACCCAGCTCGCGGACGGCAAGATCCTGATCGCGGGCGGCACCAAGCGGTACGAGAAGCTGAAGGGGGACGTCACCAAGGCCGGCGGCCTGATGATCGTCCACAACGAGAACCCGGACAAGCCGATCACCCTGCCCGCGGGCACCAGATTCAAGGGCAGGGAGAACGGCAGGACCTTCGTGTCCAAGGACCCGGTCCTCGTACCGCGTGCGACGAAGGTGTTCGACAAGAAGACCGGGAAGTTCCTGCGCAACGACCCCGGTCTCGGCCGTATCTACGTCGAGGCGGAAAGGAGCGGGGCGAAGTACGAGACCGGCACCCAGGACAACTACCGCATCCAGGGTCTGACCGGCGCCGACGCGCGCAACACCTACGGCATCGCGCAGAAGCTGGCCCTCGACAAGAAGGACTTCCAGGGGATCCGTGACGCCTACGAGTTCGACCCGGTCGCGGAGAAGTACATCAAGGTCGACCCGATGAACGAGGCCCGCTGGTACCCGACGCTCACCACGCTGAGCGACGGGAAGATCCTCAGCGTCTCCGGGCTCGACGACATCGGGCAGCTCGTCCCCGGCAAGAACGAGGTCTTCGACCCGAAGACGAAGAAGTGGACGTACACCCCGAAGATCCGTCAGTTCCCGACCTACCCGGCGCTGTTCCTGATGCAGAACGGCAAGATCTTCTACTCCGGTTCGAACGCGGGCTACGGACCGGACAACGTGGGCCGCGACCCCGGCATCTGGGACGTCGACACCGACAAGTTCACCAAGCTGCCCGGCCTCAGCGACCCGGCCATGATGGAGACGTCCGGCACGGTTCTGCTGCCGCCCGCGCAGAACGAGAAGTACTTGGTGATCGGCGGCGGCGGGGTCGGCGAGTCCAAGCTGTCCAGCAAGAGGACACGGCTGATCGACCTGAAGGACGACAACCCGGGATTCGTCGACGGCCCGTCCCTGGAGAAGGGCACGCGCTACCCGCAGTCCTCCGTCTTGCCCGACGACACGGTGCTCGTCTCGGGCGGCTCGGAGGACTACCGCGGCCGCGGCGACTCCAACATCCTCCAGGCTCGGATCTACCACCCGGACAGCAACACCTTCCAGCGGGTCGCCGACCCGCTGGTGGGCCGCAACTACCACTCGGGCTCGATCCTGCTGCCCGACGGGCGGGTGATGTTCTTCGGTTCGGACTCGCTGTACGGCGACAAGGCGAACACCAAGCCGGGCAAGTTCGAGCAGCGGGTCGAGATCTACACGCCGCCGTACCTGTACCGGGACGGTCGCCCCTCGTTGTCGGGCGGGCCGCAGACCGTCGCACCGGGCGCCTCGGGGACGTTCACCTCGCAGCACGCGTCGGCGATCCGGAAGGTGCGGCTGATCCGGCCGAGTGCGTCGACGCACGTCACGGACGTGGACCAGCGGTCGATCGCCCTCGACTTCAAGACGTCCGGCGACAGGATCACGGTGACCGTCCCGAAGAACCGGAACCTTGTTCTTCCGGGCTGGTACATGCTGTTCGCCGACGACGACCAGGGGACGCCGTCGGTGGCGCAGTGGGTGAAGGTGCCGTAGCTCGTACGCACGTGGGGGCGCCCTCCGCCTTGGAGGGCGCCCCCACTGTCGTGGCGGACGCTTCTCGCCGGCGCCGCCAGCCGGCGCCACCAACCGGCGCCACCAACCGACGCTACTTGCCGGCCGCGACGAGCTTCAGTGCGTAGTCGGCCCACCACTGCCCGGCCTTCGGGCCGCCCTTGCAGGTGCCGTCCGACTCTCCAGGGCGTTTGACCCAGAGATAGGCGTCCACCAGCGGGTCCGCCGTCCTCGTCGTCGGGGGCTCGCCCAGGGCCCGGTCCGGCGGGTTGCACCAGCGCTGCTGGGGGTCGCCGTCCGTGTAGGGGCCGTTGCCGTTGCGGCTGGTGTCGACCACGAAGTGCTTGCCGCCGACCTTCGCCGACAGCTGCTTGCCGTAGGCGATCGAGTCCTCGGTCGAGTAGAAGTTGGAGACGTTCACCGCGAAGCCGTCCGCCTGGTCGACGCCCGCCTGCTTCAGCGGCTGGAAGATCTCGTCCGGGTGCTGCCAGCCCGCGTTGCCGGCGTCCAGGTACACCTTCGTGTTCCTCAGCGCCTTCAGCCTGGTGATCGCGCCCTTGAGCAGGTCGTAGCGCTCTTCGTGGAACTGGTCCGGTGTGCACCCGTCCACCATGTGCAGGACGGCGTCCGGCTCCAGGACCACCGTCGTGTGCCGGTCCCCGATGCCCCGGGCCACGTCCTCGATCCACGCCCGGTAGGCGTTGCCGTCGGCCGCACCGCCCTGCGAGAACTGGCCGCAGTCGCGGTGCGGGATGTTGTAGAGGACCAGGATCGCCGTACGGTCCGCCTTCTCGGCGGCCTCGGTGAAGCCCCGCGCCTCCGACTCCGGGTTCTCCGGGCCGATCCACTCCCCCGTCGGCTGCTCGGCGATCTTCCTGATCTGGTCCGCCTCGACCGACCTCCCGGCCTTCTGGTACGCGGTGACCTGCCGTGCCGCGTTCCCGTCCGGGTTGACCCAGAACGGGTCCGAAGCCTTCGGCTGCTGGGTGATCCTGCCCCCCGGGCCGCGCTCCTTGTCCTCGCTCCCGCCCCCGGAAGAGGAACACCCGGCCATCAGTAGCGCGGCTCCCACCGCGGCCACCGTGGCGACGCGTGCCCCCGCACTCCTCGTCCCGTACATCCAACTCCCCCTTGGCTGTACCGCGTTCCGCACCAATCGTGACATACCCGCCGCGTCACGGTGAGCCACTCGTGAGGTACGCCGACACGATCACATTGGCCGAGTACGTGTCGCTCGCCTTGTCGTAGGCGCCGCCGCAGGTGATCAGCCGCAGCTCGGCCCGGCCCGGTTCGCGCTGCCCGTACGCCTGCCGGGCGTCGAAGTGGTCACGGGAGAGCACCTCGACGCTCTCGACGGCGAACTCGGCGACTTTGCCGTCGTCGCGGACCACCCGCACCGTGGCGCCCGGCCGGAGGGTGCCGATCCGGTAGAAGACGGCGGGCTTGCTCCGGGTGTCGACGTGCCCGACGAACAGCGCCGTTCCGGCGGCCCCCGGGGTCACCCCGCCCTGGTACCACGCGACCACCCCGGGCTCGTCGAACGGCGGCGGTTCGACACCACCCTGCGCGTCAAGGCCACGCGCCACCACCGGTGCCTGCACGCCCAGGTCGGGGATGTCGACACGCAGTGGCAGAGCCTGCTTCAAAGGCGTCGCGGCAGGCGGACGTTGTGCCGTCGGGGGCCGCCCGACGGCGGCCATGTCGCCGGTCGTCGGCGCGGAGATCCCCGGGCGTACGTCGGTGACCTCACGGCCCCACATCCACAGCCCGAGCAGCAGGATCACCCAGGCGACGCCCATCAGCAGGCGCCCGGTACCACAGGAACGTTCATGCGCGGACATGGCTCACTCCGTGCCACGGCCCCGGCGGGCACCGCGCGCGACGACCACGACGCCGGCGACGCCCGCGAGGACCAGCCCGATCACCGCGTGCCGCAGACCGGGCACGGCGACCCGGGGGTCGTCGGAGGAGGTGCCCGCCGTACCGCCGCCGCCCGCGTGCACCGGCGCGACCGGGGATGAGGGGAAGGACGGGGAGGGGGATGACGGGCGGGAGAGCTGGGAGGGGGCGGACGGCGAGGTCGTGGGGCCGGGGGACGTCGTACCGGTGGCGGCGTACGGCGTGAAGGGCGGAGTGGAGGGCGCGGACGCCGTGAGGCTGTCCGGCGCGACGGCGGTGGACGGCGCGGGACTGTCCGGCGCGACGGCGGTGGACGGCAGAGGGCTGTACGGCTGGACGGCGGTGGACGGCGTCGCGTTGTCCGGCGCAGGCGCCGTCGGGCCGGCCACGGTGAGCACGTCCCCGATCTCCCGGCCGTCGCAGCCGACCGTCACCTGGTACCGGCCCGGCGACAGCGCCGAGCGGACCCGGGTGTCGCCGGACAGTGTGCCGTCGCCCCCGACCAGCCGTGCCTGAGCCACGAACGCGTCCGACTCCGCGGTGCCGGTCGTGCCGGGGCAGCCCCGTACGGCCAGCCGGACATCGCTGCCGGGCGCGGGGAACGCGGGGGTCAGGACGACGCCCTGCGCGTCCGCCGCGTACGCCGCGGGCATGAGGGCGCCCGCGACGACGGCACCCGCACAGAGGGTGAGCCGTAGTGAACCCATCGTGAACCTCCCGATACCAGGAGACTCCCCCGACGGGCACTCCGGCGCATCCGGACGGGACCCTCGACTACTCCGTACGAGGGGCCGGCCCTGCGCCGTGCGGGCTGATGGGCCGCCCGGCGCGTCAGACCCGGTCGACGAGGTCCGCGATCGAGTTCACGACGTGGGACGGGCGGAACGGGTAGCGGTCGATGTCCTCGACGGTGGTCAGCCCGGTGAGCACCAGGAACGTCTGCATGCCGGCCTCGATGCCGGCCAGTACGTCGGTGTCCATCCGGTCGCCGATCATCGCGCTGGTCTCGGAGTGCGCCCCGATCGTGTTCAGACCCGTCCGCATCATCAGCGGGTTCGGCTTGCCCGCGAAGTACGGCTTCTTGCCGCTCGCCTTGGTGATCAGCGCGGCGACCGAGCCGGTGGCGGGCAGCGGGCCCTCGGGGGACGGGCCGGTCTCGTCGGGGTTGGTGCAGATGAACCGGGCCCCGTTCTTGATCAGCCGGACCGCCTTGGTCATGGCCTCGAAGGAGTACGTGCGGGTCTCGCCGAGCACCACGTAGTCGGGCTCGTGGTCGGTCAGGATGTAGCCGATGTCGTGCAGTGCCGTCGTCAGGCCGGCCTCGCCGATGACGTAGGCGGTGCCGCCGGGCCGCTGGTCGTCCAGGAACTTGGCGGTGGCCAGGGCCGAGGTCCAGATGTTGTCCACCGGCACGTCCAGACCCATGCGGCGCAGCCGGGCGTGCAGGTCGCGCGGGGTGTAGATCGAGTTGTTGGTGAGCACGAGGAAGGGCTTGCCGGACTCGCGCAGCTTCTTCAGAAAGGCGTCGGCGCCGGGGATCGGAACACCTTCGTGGATGAGCACGCCGTCCATGTCGGTGAGCCATGACTCGATGGGCTTGCGCTCTGCCATGTGCGATCTCCTGCCGTACGCAAGGGGAACCGGGGACTCCGGGGACGCCGGAAGACGGGGCGCCCGGGGGCCCCAGCGTAATCAGGGCCGGTCGGTCTCCTTCCCGCCGGGCACGGCGCACCGCGCGCGGGCCCGGCGGTGCCACCGGTACAGCAGCAGAGGCAGGCCCGCGGCGAGGAGGCCGCCCGCCGTCAGGAGCAGCCCGCCGGCCATCGTGCCGAGACCGCGCGGCGCCCGGGGGCCGGTGTCGGCGAGCGCCTCGGCGGCCGGACTGCGGCGGGGGGCGGAGGAGGACGTGGGTTCGGGTCGCGTCCGGGCGCCGGCCTCGATCGTGAACCGGTAGTCGTCCGACTGGCCGACCCAGTCGCCGTTGTCGCCGTGCCGCCGCACGATAGCGGCGGTCGCGGCGACCTCGTCCTGCGGGGTTCCGGAGGCGAACGCGAGCCGCACCTTCACGCCGAGGGTCCGGCCCGGGGCCACGGTGAAGCCGGGGAAGCCGTCGTCGAAGGGGCCGACCAGTTCCTGCTCGTCGGTGCGTTCGAAGGTGACGGGATGTGGGTGGTCGCCCTCGAAGAACTCCAGTTCGGCTTGGGCGGCCGTCAGCGCGCGGCGGGTGTCGACGAGGACGAGCACCGGGTGGATGTTGCCGCAGGTCTGCGCGGAGGTGTTCTTCAGGTCGATGTACCAGGTATGGGCGGCGCCGCCGGCCTCGTAGGTCCTGGGCCCGCCGCGGATGCGGGCGGTGAGGGGGAAGGTGTGCTGGTCCCGACCGGAGCAGGTGGGCCCCGGGTCGGCGGGGAGCGCGGCTGCGGGTGCCTGGAGGAGCAGCATGGCGGCGGCGAGGGCGCAGGGCAGGAGCACGGCCATGGGGGCGCGGAGGGCCAGTCGGACCAGTCCGGCCCGCCGGGGCCGGCGGGGACTGTGGGCCAAGCGGGGCCAGTGGGGCCGGCAGTGGGGCCAGCGGGGCCGATGGGGCAAGCGGGAGAGCGGGCGGGAGTGCTCTCCGGAGCGCCGAAGCGGTCGAGAGTGTCGCATGAAGATATGACCGGACAGGCGAGGTGACCCCAGGGCGCGCCACGCCCTCCGAGCCGGAGCCGGCGGCCCAAGTCCCCCCGATCAGCGCAGTCGCCGGGCCTGCGGGCGGGAGCCCGGGGCCGACCTTCCACCCGCCCGAAGACCCGGGGTCGACCTTCCGCCCGCCCGAACTCCCCGGCTCGCCCCTCCGCCCGCCCGAAGACCCAGGCTCACCCTTCCACCCGCCCGAACTCCCCGGCTCGCCCCTCCGCCCGCCCGAAGACCCAGGCTCACCCTTCCGCCCGCCCGAACTCCCCGGCTCGCCCCTCCGCCCCACCGAACACCTCGACTCGCCCCTCCACCCGCCCGAAGACCCCGGGTCACCCTTCGGCCCCAC